>CAMDAL010000305.1 GCA_945888565.1 Devosia equisanguinis
GGGCGAGCCGTACATCACGCCGATCTTCATGCGGATCTGGTTGATGACGATCACCATGGCCTGAGACTTGGAGATCGAGCCGGTGAGCTTGCGCATGGCCTGGCTCATCAGGCGGGCCTGCAGGCCGGGCATGGAGTCGCCCATCTCGCCTTCGAGTTCTGCCTTGGGGGTGAGCGCGGCAACCGAATCGACGACCAGCACGTCGATGGCACCGGAGCGGACCAGCGTGTCGGCAATCTCGAGCGCCTGCTCGCCGGTATCGGGCTGCGAAATCAGCAGCTCATCGACCTTCACGCCGAGCTTGCGGGCGTAGATCGGATCGAGCGCATGCTCGGCGTCGATGAAGGCGGCGATGCCACCGTTCTTCTGGGCCTCGGCCAGCACATGCAGCGCCAACGTGGTCTTGCCCGAGCTTTCCGGCCCGAAAATCTCGATGATGCGGCCGCGCGGCAGGCCGCCGATGCCCAGCGCGATATCGAGCCCAAGCGAACCGGTGGAGATGGCTTCGACCTGGGCGATGGCGCCCTCGCCGAACTTCATGATCGAGCCCTTGCCGAAGTTCCGCTCGATCTGGCTCAGCGCCGCAGCAAGAGCTTTTTCCTTGTCCATCGATCCCTCAATTACACGCAGCGGCGCAGCAGCAGCCATATCCGGTATCCCTTATTCCACTTCGGCATGCCCCGTGCAAACCGAACCGATGTCCATACAATGTACCTAATCTGTTCTCATTTTGTTTCTCCGCCGTCAAGCAGGAAAACACATCATGCCCCGCAATCGAAAGGAGTTTTCCTGTCGAATCGGAACGACGATGGGAACAGCGATGTGCGTGGAACGAGTGGGGAACAAAGTGTGGGGCGCAGGCTGACCGGATCTGGGGGCGGCGCCGTGGGGCTCAGTTGCTGGTGTCGTCGGCGTCCTGCTGGGCGGCAGGCGCTGCTGGCTCGGTGGGGACAGCGGGCGATGCCGCCTGCTCCGGGCCTGCGGGGTTGCTCTCGCGGATGAGGGCTGTCAGTTGCCGGCTGAGTTGGGAGCCCTCGAGCTGGGAGGCCTGGTAGCCTTCGCGAGAGACGACTTTCTTCAGTTCGGTCACGGTCTGGAAGCGGCCCGACCGGGCGAGTTCGAAGGCGCGTTCAAGTGCTGTCTTGTTCTGGTCCATGGGTAAACATAGGGGCGTTCGCCCCGCTGTTCCATAGCCGATGCCCGAAACCTGCCCGATTCCCGGCAAGGCGGGCCGGCTGCGGAGAAACCTCCCCGCGGCCGGCAGACCCGGTTACGGCAGGATGGCGATATCGCGCAGCGCTTCGCTCTCGATGTCGCCGACGACAGTGGCAGCGCCAGTGCTCAGATCATCCGTGTGCAGCCTCTTGCCGGTGACGAGCCAGGCGGTGTTCTGCAGAATGGCGATGCAAGGCGGCCCGGCCTCGGCTATAGCGCGAGGGTGAGCGGAGGGAGCGACTGGTGGCCCACGTCAAGGAAGTGACCTCGCTGGCGAACCCGATCGTCAAGGACATCCGGGGCCTGACCAGCAAGAAGGAGCGCGAGGCGAGCGGCGCGTTCCTGGCCGAAGGGCTGGGCTTTGTCGCCGAAGCGCTGGCACGCGGCTGGGCGGTGCGGACGCTGGCCTACGATCGCGCGGTCGCAGGCGACCCGCAGCTGAAGCGCGCCATCGATACGACATTGGCTCAGGGCGGCCAGGTGCTGGAAGCGACCGAAAAGGTGCTGGCGGCCATCACGCGGCGCGACAACCCGCAGGCGGTGATCGGGGTGTTCGAGCAGCGCTGGACTCCGCTTTCGGACCTGCGGCCGAAGCATGACGAGACGCTGGTGGCGCTCGACCGGGTCCGCGATCCGGGCAACCTGGGCACCATCATCCGCACGGCCGACGCGGCTGGCGCCTCGGGCGTCATCCTCATCGACGATTGCACCGACCCGTTCGCGCTCGAAGCGGTGCGGGCCACCATGGGATCGCTGCTGGCGATGCCGTTGACGCGGTGCAGCGCGGCGGAGTTTCTCGCCTGGCAGGGTGGTTCGGGGGCGCAGGTGATGGCCACGCATCTCGCCG
This sequence comes from Devosia equisanguinis, assembly GCA_945888565.1. GTDB lineage: Bacteria > Pseudomonadota > Alphaproteobacteria > Rhizobiales > Devosiaceae > Devosia_A > Devosia_A equisanguinis_A. The sequence goes on from CAMDAL010000305.1 coordinate 2,063, forward strand.
GGGCGGTGGATTATCGCGCCGTGGATTATGCGGGAAAGCCGGTGGTGCTGCTGATGGGCAACGAGCAATCCGGCTTGCCTGACGCGCTCGCGGAAGCGGCGGACCATACTGTACGCATCCCGCAGCAGGGCAACGCGGAATCCTTGAACCTCGCAATTGCCACGGCGGTAATGCTGTTCGAGGCGCGGCGGCACCTGCTGGCGCTGTAGGGCGGCGGGAATCCTGATCTACATCCAAAATCCGAATGCAATGACGGGCCGGCTCGGCTATAGGCCTTGGTCAAAACGAGGGGAGCAACACATGCATCTGATCCAGTTCATCGACGCCGCCGGCCAGCGTGCCGTGGGCGCAACCGACAATGGCGCGACGAGGGTGGTGAACGGCGCCGCGAGCGTCTACGCGCTGGCGATCGAGGCAGCGGACTCGGGCAAGTCGCTGGCCGATGTCGTCGCGGCGAAGGGGCTCGGGGCAACCGTGGACCGCGAGGCACTGGCCAGCGATGGCAAGCTGCTGGCGCCGATCGATCACCCCGATGCGGCGCACCTGCATGTCACCGGCACTGGCCTCACGCATCTGGGCTCAGCCTCCACCCGCGACGCCATGCACAAGTCGGATGCCGCTGCCGCCGAGGCGCCGCTGACCGATTCGATGAAGATGTTCCGTATGGGCCTCGAGGGCGGCAAGCCCAAGCCCGGCGAAGTGGGCGTGCAGCCCGAGTGGTTCTACAAGGGCAACGGCTTTGCCGTGGCGGCACCGGGCGCGCCGATCCCCTCACCGGCCTTTGCCAAGGACGCCGGCGAGGAGCCGGAGGTGGCCGGCATCTACGTCATCGGCAAGAACGGCCAGCCGTTCCGCGTCGGCTTCGCCATCGGCAACGAGTTCTCCGACCACGTGACCGAGCGGGTGAACTACCTGTTCCTCGCGCATTCAAAGCTGCGCTTCTGCTCGTTCGGGCCGGAACTGCGGTTGGGCGAGCTGCCGCGCAAGGTCGAGGGCACCTCACGCATCATCCGCGACGGCAAGGTGATCTGGGAAAAGCCGTTCCTCTCGGGCGAAGAGTACATGAGCCACACCATCGCCAACCTCGAATACCACCACTTCAAGTACGCGCTGTTCCGCCAGCCGGGCGACGTGCACGTCCACATGTTCGGCACCGCGACGCTGAGCTTCGCCGATGGCATCAAGACCGAGCCGGGCGACGTGTTCGAGATTTCGGAGAGCCAGTTCGGCCTGCCGCTGCGCAACACCGTGGCCTGGGATGCGGCCGAGACGGTGACGGTGACGCAGCTCTGAGAATCGGCGGGGCGTCGCAGCGGCGCCCCACCTCCGCCCTCGGGCGGCTTGTCGCGATCCGACTGACATGGCAGTGTCCGCCGCCGTCACGGAGGATCACATGGCCAGTTTTAATACGCGCAAGGTCGGCCGGACCAGCCTCGAGTTCACCGAGCTGGGGCTCGGCAGCGCTACCCTCGCCGGAATGAACGGCGTCGATGTGAGCGACGATGGAGCGCGGGCGCTGGTGAGCGCGGCGCTCGATGCCGGCATCGGCTACTACGACACCGCCCCGCACTACGGCTTTGGCCGTGCTGAGCACCTGATGGGCGACGCGCTGCGCTACCGCAACGACACAGCGGCGCTCTCCACCAAGGTCGGCCGCATGCTGAGGCCGGTACACTCCGATGCCGAGCGGACGGTGGAGCACCCGTGGACGCGGCCGTTCCCGTTCGAGATCGCCTACGACTACGGCTACGACGCGATCATGCGCTCCTACGAGGACAGCCTGCAGCGGCTGGGGCTCGGGCATATCGAAGTGCTGCTGGTGCACGATATCGGCGTGCAGACGCACGGCGAAGAGGGCAACAAGAAGCACTGGGCCGATCTTGCGGGCGGCGGCTACAAGGCGCTCGACGAGTTGCGCCGCTCGGGCGCGGTGAAGGCCATCGGGCTCGGCGTCAACGAGGTGCCGGTGCTGCTCTCGGCCTTCGACATCGGCGACTGGGACGTGTTCCTCCTCGCCAACCGCTACAACCTGATCGAGCAGACGCCGCTCGACGCCCTGTTCCCCAAGGCGGCGGAACGCGGCACCTCGGTGATCGCTGCCGGCCCGTTCGCCGCCGGCGTGCTGGCAGGCACGGACGTGTGGGGCCCGAGCAACGGCGCCTACCAGAAGGCGCCGCCGCACATTGTCGAGAAGGTGAGCAAGCTCAGCGCCGTCGCCGACGCGCACGGCATTCCGCTCGGCGCTGCGGCGCTGCAGTTCGGCGTGGCGCATCCAGTGGTGTGCTCGGTGCTGACCGGGCCGAAGACGGTGGCGGAGTTGGAGGGAATTCTCGGGTGGTGGAACACCACGATCCCATCAGGCTTCTGGGACGCGCTGGCGGATCAGGGGCTGGTGGCCAATGGGACGCCGTTGCCCAACGGGCGGGTGGCTTGATCCATGGTGCTCAAGCCGACGATCCATCATATCCCGGTCTGCCCGTTCTCGCAGCGGCTCGAAATCCTGCTGACGCTGAAGGGCGTTCGCGACCAGGTAGAGTTCTCGGTGGTCGACATCACCAAGCCGCGGCCTGAGCGGCTGCTGCAGCTGACAGGCGGCACCACGGCGCTGCCGATCCTCGAGACAGCTGACGGCACGCTCAAGGAGAGCCTCGTCATCCTGCGCTATCTCGACGAGAGTTACGCGACACCGATCGCCCGCTCCACCGCATTTGAGCGGGCCATCGAGAACATGATGATCGCGATGGAGGGCGACTTCACCGCCAGCGGCTACCGGCTCGTCATGAACCAGGATGCCGCAAAGCGCGAGGCGTTGCACCAGGCGCTGCTGACACAGTACGGGCGGCTCGAGGCCTTCCTCGCCAGGCACAACCCGG
>CAMDAL010000306.1 GCA_945888565.1 Devosia equisanguinis
GCCGCGCTGGTCGCCAGCCTCGTCGTCATGGTCATCATCTCGGGCTATGAAAGCTACGTTTCCCGCTTCGACAACGATGGCTCGGTGCACTGGCTGGGCGAGATCGACGCCGGCTCGCTGAAGATCAAGGTCGCCTCCACTATTGTCGCCATCTCCTCGATCCACCTGCTCCAGATCTTCCTTAACGTCGGCACCCACACCGGCGATCAGTTGATGTGGTACACCCTGATCCACATCACCTTCATCATCTCGGCCCTGTTCCTCGCCTACATCGACCGCATCTCGGCGATGACGAAGAGCATCGCGAGGAGCGGGAAACCTGCCGATGCGAAGAAAACGCAGCCGGCCGGCGAAGCCTGAGCCTCGCCCCGACCGTTCACCCCGGTCGATCGGCGAAAAACTCTTCACTAAAATCATATGGATAGGCGCGTGAGCTGAACCAAAGCAGCAATCACGCACGCAATCGGGAACCACATCGCAAATCGACGCGTTCTTGGGGCCATACGGTACTCAACAAGGAACTACAACATGGCTACTCCCGACCGCGACACCGTCTACACCACTGACGGCGTGAACCGCACCAGCACCACCCACACCCGCGAGTCCAGCGCCACCGGCTGGTTCGTCGGCATCATCGTGGCGCTCGCCCTGCTCGCCATCGGCTACCTGGTTTTCTCGGCCAACTCGACGCCGTCGACCACCAGCGTTGACGTGAACAACACCCCGGCCATCACGGCCCCCGCTGATACCGCTCCGATGACCGAGGCTCCGGCCGTGGTCACTCCCGAAGCGGCTCCGATGACCGAAGCCCCCGCGGCTCCGGTTGATGCTGCGCCGGCCGCCCCCGCCGACGCTGCTCCGGCCGACACGACCGTTCCGGCGATCGACGCGGCCCCGGCCGCTCCGGCCCAGTAACAACAAGAACGACTGACATACGCTTCAGCCCTCCCTCTGAAGCGGTACGAGCCCCGGCACCCCCCATGCCGGGGCTTCCCCTTTTCAGCCTTGATCACCCCTTGGGCTGCGGCGGCACCACCAGTGTGGTCTCCTTGGGCGATGAGAGCGCTATCAGCGTTTCGGTGCGCTGCACCCCCGGCACTTTCTTGAGCACATCGGCGAAGAACCCCTCGAGGTCGCGCGTCGTCTGCAGGCGCACCTTCATCAGGTAGTTCCAGGCGCCGGTCACATGGTGCGCCTCCTGCACTTCAGGCGCATCGGCGATCGCCGCGAGGAACCGCGCCTCCGTCTCGGGATCGCTCCAGCCCACGAACACGAACGCCAGCAGGTCGAGCCCCACCTTTTCCGGGTCGAGCTGCGCGTGAAATCCCTTGATGATCCCAAGCTTCCCCAGCCGCCGGATTCGATCGTTCAGGGTCGATGCCGGCACGCCCAGCGTCTTGCCGAGTTCGGCCACCGGGGTGCGGTCATCTTTCTGCAGCAGGACCAGCAGCCTGTGGTCGATCTCATCGAGCCCTGTCGCCATCATTTTTTCCTGTTGGTTTGCCGTCGGAAATGAACGGCAGAGACACTAATGCCGTGCTTTCGAAAGGCAACCCGTCGCACCCCCTTGCACCGGCCTGCGCTGCTCCCCAATTGCGCAGGAAACGCCAGCCACACCGGAGGAGCCAATGTTCAACATCGACGGCATCGTCAAAGCCCTGCAGTCCGACCCCAACATGCAGAAGAGCCTGATGACAGGCGCCGCCGGCATGGCGGCCGGCATGTTGATGTCGGGTGGCGGCCTCGGCAAGATGGTCGGCAACGTCGCCAAGGCCGGCGCGGTGGCCGCGGTCGGCGGACTCGCGTGGTCCGCGTGGCAGAACTACCAGAAGAACAAGCCCGGCACGGCCCCCGCCTCCTCCGAAGAGGCGTTCGTGCCGCCGCCGCAGGCCTCCTACCAGCGGGAGGAGCTGGGCAAGTCCCTCGTCCGCGCCATGATCTCCGCTGCCAAGGCCGATGGGCAGATCGACGCCGAGGAGAAGAGCCGTATCTTCCAGCGCCTCGAAGCCATGCCGCTGTCGGCCGAGGAAAAGGCTTTCGTCTTCGATGAACTGTCGAGCCCCCTCGATATCGACGCCGTCGCCTCGCGCGCCGACACCCCCGAGCATGCCTCCGAGATCTATGCCGCCTCGCTGGTCGCCATGAAGCCCGACACCCCCGCCGAGCGCGCCTACCTCGACGCCCTCGCCTACAAGCTGAAACTCGATCCGGCCCTCGTCACCGAAATCCACAAGACCGCCGGCCTCGAATCCTCCGCCCCGCCCATGGCCGCCAACGCCTACGCCCCGACCAGCAACGTCTGACCAGGGGCAGCAGCGACCCTGCATCGCCTCCTCCCCCTGGCGGGGGAGGATAGCGGCGCTAGGCGCGAAGCGCCGTAGCAGAGCTGCGGAGAGGGGGTTCCTCCCCAGTATCACCCCTGTGCCGTCTTGCGCCCCACCCGAACCCCGGCCATCTACCTCGCAACCACACCTTGCGAGGACCAGCCATGGAAATCGGCCTCTACTCGTTCGCCGAGAACACCCCCGACCCGTTGAACAACGGCCACCTGCAATCCCCCGCCGAGCGCCTGCGCGATCTCCTCGAGGAGATCAAGCTCGCCGATGAAGTCGGGCTCGATTTCTACGGCCTCGGCGAACACCACCGCCCCGATTTCGTCGCTTCCGCCCCGGTCACCATCCTCGCGGCCGCGGCCGCGCTGACGAAGCGCATCCGGCTTTCCACCGCCGTCACCGTGCTCAGCTCCGAGGACCCCATCCGGGTCTGGCAGCAGTTCGCTACCCTTGACCTGCTCTCCAACGGCCGCGCCGAGATCATGGCCGGCCGCGGCAGCTTCGTCGAAAGCTTCCCGCTGTTTGGCTACGAGCTGGAGCACTACGACGAACTGTTTGAGGAAAAACTCGCCGAGCTGATCAAGATCCGCGAGGGCGGCAAAGTCGAGTGGCCCGGCTCGGAACACACCAGGCCCATCCCCGGCATCGCCATCTACCCCAAGCCCGTACAGGAACAGCTGCCGCTCTGGGTCGCCGTCGGCGGCACGCCCAACTCCGTCGCCCGGGCCGCTTACTATGGCCTGCCGCTGATGCTCGCCATCATCGGCGGCAACCCGCAGCAGTTCCAGCCCTTCACCGAACTCTACCGCCGCACCGCCGACAAGGTCGGCCACGATGCAAGCAAGCTTCCCATCGGCATCTCGTCGCACGGCTTCATCGCCGAGAACTCGCAGGACGCGCTCGATACCGCCTTTCCCGCCCACCACGAGGCGATGAGCCGCATCGGCAAGGAACGCGGCTGGCCGCCCACCACCCGCGCCCAGTTCGAAGCCGGCGCCGGCCCGCAGGGCGCCTACTTCATGGGCTCGCCCCAGCAGGTGATCGACAAGATTCTGACGCAGCACGAATGGTTCAAACACGACCGCTTCGGCCTGCAACTCAGCGTCGGCACCCTGCCCCACGCCAAGGTGATGAAAGCCATCGAACTGTTCGGCACGGTAGTGAAGCCAGCGGTGAACAAGGCACTTTTTTCTGCGTGAAACGCCTCTGCATTCGCTAGATCACGCGTCTGAACTTCTCTATCGTCGCCAATAGCCGCATGTTCAGTTTTATTCGTCCCCAGCCGCAGCACCACGATGTAGTTGTCGAATCGTCGACTGACGTCCTGCCGTACCTCTATTGGGCAGAAGGGCGGCAGGTGCGGTTTCACCTGCCGCCATCGATGCTCTGCACCCAGCCGGCGCTACGCTATGGCTCCTGTCACCCGTTCGTGGAGGCATTGGAGACAGGTTCAGCTGCTTTGCGCCGCTTCTACGGCGGCTACCAGCCGTCAAACCTTGCCGCTGCGTATGGGCTGGTGCGGCAGGGTAGGCTAGGCGAGACCCTTCCCCCCTGGGAAATTCCATGGGTAATGCTTCGCGAACGTCTTCCCCCGAAGGGTGAGCATGGTCTTGCCCCCAAGCACGGCTTTGCGCTGTATGGTCCCGTATCCGAGGAGAAAATCGCGTTGGAGATGTCACGGCTCGAGCGGGTCGCGGCCTCGATAGCGAAGCGCGGCTACGACCCCTCTCGACAGGGTGGGATTCAAGGGCACTTTCTAGCGAAGGGCGACCAGCTGGTCTTCTTCGTAAAGGGCGGAAAACATCGGACAGCGGCACTTGTCCAGGGCGGGAGCACCCATGTGCCGTGTCGATCCGCCCCACTTGGCCACCAGTTGTAGACTCTCGCGACGTGCTTCGCTGGCCTCTGGTTATGGCAGGCGCTGTCGCGCCGGACGTCGCGGCCGAAGTGTTCTCCGCCTACTTTTCGACCGACGCCCATACAACCCTCTGAGCCCCTGAGACTGAGCGACCAAATCATGGGCACGCTCCTACCCTAGCTGTAGATACGCCAGCCTTTTCGCTGGATCATCTCGTGCACCAGCCGCCGTTCCCGCGCGTGATTGTGCGGGTCCTTGCGTCGGTCCGGATCGTAGAAGGTTGGCGTCGCCTTCCAGTCGAAGCCAAACAGATGGACCTGTCGGTCCAACCGATCCAGAAGCGCAAGGATCTGCATACCGGTAGTGGGCGAGCTAGGCATCGCCATGACAGCTCGCGCGATAGCCGCAGCGGCATTGTCAGCACGGGCCGCCGGGAGCCGATCACAGCCAGCGCCTTCTTGTGGCCGTCAAGGTACGGCGTGGATATCAGATGGTGGTAGCGGGGCTCGTGTTCCTGATAGTGGCGCAACACTGTGCCGTTGCTGTGTGCAACGACAATTTCGGTGTCCGCCTGACGACCACCGAGATGGCCGGTTTTCAGGTCTGGTTTCGGAACCGGTAGCTGCCTTTTGAGCGGCGGATGGCGCGGGCGATTGCCTTGTTGTTGGCGTCGAGATCGAAGCGATCTGGATCGAACTTGCGACCGACCCAGCGGCGCATATCCGTGT
>CAMDAL010000307.1 GCA_945888565.1 Devosia equisanguinis
AAGGCCGGTATCGTCATCCATGGTGGGCGTGGCGCCTCAGTGGTCTGGAATTGCGTTGGTCCAAGCAACCAAAACCTATTCCAAATCAGCTGCTTACGCTACGTCCGCCAACCCACTTTCAGGCCCAGCGTGAATAAGACGGGCTAGGCGCCCTTGGCAATCTGCGGCGCGATCTGCACATAGTCGCGGGCAAACCACTCGTCCGCAGCCTGCTCGGTGCTGAAGAACGTGATCAGCACGTCGGCCGGGATCTGGTCGAAGTTCTCGTAGCTCAGCGCATACCAGAAGCCCTGCGGTTCGCCAGCGGCCACTGGCCGATCGGGGATGGCGAGGCCGGCGAGCTTCAGCAGCTTGGCCCGGGCGTCCTCGGCCGAGTGGATGGCCGCGGCGCCGTTGTAGTCGATCATCGTCACCGCGCTGGTGCCGGCCAGGGCAGGGTGCTTTGCAGCCTCGTCCTTGATGAACTGCTCGAGGTCGGCGACCATCGCCCTGCCCTCGTCGGCCTTGCCAAGCGCCTCGCCGACGATGGTGATCGTCTCCTGCCACGAGGCCGTCCACGGCGTCGTCGGATAGGCCACCACTGGCGCGATCTGGCTCAGCAGCTTGTACTCGTCCTCGGTGATCCCCGAATAGACGGCAAGGATCAAGTCAGGCTTCAGCGCCGCGATCTGCTCGATGGGCGGGCTCGCGGCATTGTCGAGGTACACCGGCGTTTGCACACCGGCGGCATCGATCGCCTCCTGCACCCAGGGAACGACGTCCACGTCGAGCCCTTCGGACCGGAAGGTCGGGAAGCCCACCGGCACGGTGCCAAGCGCAATCGCCGCTTCGGTCGACGACCAGCCCCAGGTCACCACGCGCTGCGGCGCCGCCGGTATCACGGTCTCGCCGTGCACGTGCTTGATGGTGACGGGAAACGACTGCGCCAGGGCCGGCAAGGTGAAGAAGAGCGCGGCCAGTGCGACCGCAACATGAAAGACACGCTTCATTGGATTTGCCTTACTTTCTGGCATTCGCCGCCGCGGCGGCGAGGATCTCGGCGTAGCGTGGGAACCCCCAGCGAAGGCTGAGCGCGCTCGGCGGAGATACGGCCGCCACGTATTCGACACCGACCAGCGAGGCGAATGCGCCCTGCTGATATTGAGGCTGGACCTGCGCGTAGCCCGTAGCGAAGAAGGCGTCCGATGCCTCCTGGGTCTCGTAGTATGTAATGAGGATGTCACTCTTGAGGGTGTCGAACAGCTCGTAGCTGAGCGGATAGTAGAACGACCCGTCCTTGGGCGAGAGTTCGGTGACGCTCGGCGCCAGCACCATTCCGATATCGACGAGGAACTTCATCCGCGCGTCCAGTGCATCGTAGACCGCGATCGAGCCGTCAAAATCTTTGACGCCAGCGAACGTCGTCCCGGCGATCTGCGGATACTTTGCCGTTTCATCGGCAACAAACTTCAGCGTATCGGCAACGATCTGCTCCGCCTCGCCGGACCTGCCAACGACCTGCCCGATGATCCGCGTCGTGTCCTGCCACGGCGTACTCCAGGCCTGGTCAGGGTAGGCGACGGTCGGGGCGATCTTGCTCAACAGGGCGTATTGATCCGCTGTTATACCGGAGAACACGGCGACAATAACGTCGGGCTTGGCCGCAGCGATTTGTTCGTAGGGAATCTCGGAGGTGTCCGAGAGCTGTGTCGGCGTTGAAGCACCGAGCGCGGCCAGCCTTTCTTCCACCCAGGGGTGCAATCCGTTCTCGCCGCCTCCATAGGTCGAAAACGGCATCGCGACTGGAACAATACCGAGGGCCAGCAGCGCATCGTGGTTGCCCCAGCCCCAGGTTACGATCCGTGCTGGTGCGGTGTCGACCACTGTCTCGCCGAAGGCATGCTTGATGGTGACGGGGAACGTCTGCGCGACGGCGGGAGCCGCCAGGATGAGCAGCGCGAACAGCGCGATGAGACGTCTAAACATGTTTGTCACCTTCAGTTGAGCTGAAAGTGGATAATCACAGTCACCTTATTTGGGCAAGCCCGAAAAGGAAGAGGCCCGGTCATCGACCGAGCCTCTTGAAAGCGATTTGTGCCGCGATGCCTACTTCGTTGCGGCCAGCGGCACGACGTTGCCATGGCTCGGCTGACCGGCGAGGAACTTCTTGATATTGCGCGCCGCCTGCCGGATGCGCTGCTCGTTCTCGACCAGGGCAAGGCGCACATACTGATCGCCATACTCGCCGAAGCCGACGCCCGGCGAGACCACCACTGCAGTCTCCTGCACCAGCAGCTTGGCGAACTCCAGCGACCCCAGATGGGCGAACTGGTCGGGAATCGGCGTCCAGGCGAACATCGTCGCCTTGGGCGAGGCGATGTTCCACCCGGCCCGCGCAAAGCTCTCGACCATCACGTCGCGGCGGTCGCGGTAGATGGTGCGCACTTCCTCGATCACCTTGTCGTCGCCATTGAGCGCCGTCGCCGCGGCCACCTGGATCGGGGTGAACGCGCCATAGTCGAGGTAGGACTTGACCCGCGCCAACGCCGCGATCAGCCGCTCGTTGCCCACTGCGAAGCCGACGCGCCAGCCGGGCATCGAGTAGGTCTTGGACATCGAGGTGAACTCGACGGTGATGTCGATGGCACCCGGCACTTCCAGCACCGAGGGGGGCACTTCGCCATCGAAGTAGATCTCGGAATAGGCGAGATCCGACAGGATGAACATGTCGTGCTCTTTGCAGAACTTCACGACTCCCTTGTAGAAATCGAGCGTCGCCGTATAGGCCGTCGGGTTCGCCGGGTAGTTCAGCACCAGCGCGATGGGCTTCGGGATCGAGTGCCGCACGGCCCGGTCGAGGGCGCGCATGAAGTCCTCGTTCGCCTCGGCCGGCATCGAGCGAACGACGCCGCCGCTCATGATGAAGCCGAAGGAGTGGATCGGATAGGTCGGGTTCGGCACCAGCACCACGTCGCCCGGCGCGGTGATCGCCTGCGCCATGTTGGCGAAGCCTTCCTTGGAGCCGAGCGTCGCCACGACCTGCGTGTTGGGATCGAGCTTCACCCCAAAGCGCCGGCCATAGTAGCTCGCCTGCGCCTTGCGGAGGCCCGGAATGCCGCGCGAACTGGAGTAGCGGTGGGTGCGGGAGTCCTTCACCGTCTCCTGCAGCTTCTCGACGATGGCGGCCGGGGTCGGCAGGTCGGGGTTGCCCATGCCCAGGTCGATGATGTCGACACCGGCAGCGCGCAGCCGCGCCTTGATCGGGTTGATGTGGTCGAAGACATACGGCGGGAGCCGGCGGATACGGTGGAAATCGTTCATCTGGACCTCGGTGACCCGCGACGCGCCCTCGGCGCACGCATCCCCTCTCTTGGGGCTTCGATTATCGCGGAATTATGGTTTGGCTTCGGTTAAGCGACCGACGATGCGAAGCTGCATCCGGGGGCTTGCTCTGTGGCTTCCGCTCTCCCCAGCCGCATGGCGGCTATCGGGGAGAGCTAGCGAGCGGGGGCGCTAGCGCGAGCGAGCCCACCGGCAAAACCGGCGACTGCCATCGTCGCTGCTACTCCCTGAGCCATAGCCCGTTCCAAGGTTCGGAATGCGTGACCTGTAGGGCCCGCTTCCGGCGTGGTCAAGGCGCCCTCGTCTGCACGAGAGCGCCAGATGCGTCAGAGTTCTTCCACGGTCTCGGCGGCGACCGCCCGAGCCTTCAGCGATTCGATGCACTTCACGGCGCTCGCCCGCCGCGTATAGGTCTCGGAGCGCACCATAGTCTCGCCGTTGGCGGCCACGAAGCGCACGAAGAACTGCCCGTCCTTCGACCCGGCGATCTCGAAGCGGTAGCCCTTGCCGGTCTCTTCCTTGGTGAGGTCGACTGTCGGCGCCGACGGTGCGTTCTTCTTCAGGCTCTCGATGCAGTTGTGGGCGCTGGCTTTGCCCGAATAGCCCTCGGACCACAGCATGGTCTCGGCGTTGTAGACGAACTTGGCGACGAACTCGCCGTTCTTCGAAGTGGTGATCTTGAACCTGTGCAACGCGATTCTCCTCTGCCGCTGCGTGCCCCTAGCTCGACCATCCTACGCGGTGACGACGCTTACGCAACGCCCCTCATCCGGACCGACCGGTTAGTGCCGCCGACCGGATTTGCGGCGGCTTCCGGCTTGTCTCGCATACCCGAGCGAAAACAGCACACCCGCTGCAAGCGGCAGCAGGACGCAGGCGAGCAGCCACCAGATCAGCGCCCCTACCGGGGCGACCAGCGCCACGATCACCAGCAGAACACCGCCGCCGATCAGCAGCATGCCGGTGAACCGGTGCGTCGCCTGCCAGTTCTTTGCATCGCGCAGCGTCGTCGGGATGCGGAGGCCAGCCACGCTGTTGGGGCGAGACTTGGGTATGGCATTGCCGAGAAAGGTCATCAGCGCGCCGATCGCGATCGCGAGCACCTGCACCATGTTGACCTCGACCCCGACACCGATCAGCACGGTCGCGACCGCAATCAGCAGGGCCAGGGCCGTAAGCGCGGTGAGCACTACGCCAAGCGGATGCCGTCCCGCGTCGAGTTCGGCCGACTTCGCCAGCTTCGGCAGCAGCAGGAACATTCCCCAGACAAGCGCCGCCATTACCACCGGCCCGAGCAGTGCCAGCTCCTTCGGCCAGTAGGCGTCGGCAGCGCCACTTATCCCCCAGTGCACCGGCAGCATCTCACCCGCCGGAACCAGTATAAAACCGGCTACGACGGCGACCCCGAGTCCAGCCAGTAACGCGATGCGTAGTGGATTGAGCAACGTCTTCATTTCCGATCCCCCAGGTTGAGGAAGCCGGACAGCGCCTCCTCCAGTATGGATAGGTTGAGGTGGTAGATGAGGCTCGTACCACGCCGCTCGACCGTCACGAGGTCAGCGTCGCGCAGTTTGGCGAAGTGCACCGAGAGC
>CAMDAL010000308.1 GCA_945888565.1 Devosia equisanguinis
TAGCGGAATTTCCGCGGGTGGCGGTCCGGACCCCAGCGGTAGAGTACGGCGAGGACGCCGACGCTGAGGGCCAGCAGGATCGGCCAGCGCAGGGCGAGCACGATGAGATCGTCACCCGTGGGAAACGGGAACAGCGCCGGAAGGCCGGCGACGGTGAGCAGCGCGACGACGACGAAGATGGAGGCTGCGATGCTGAGGCCCACCGCGATGAGCGTCTTCTCGATGAAGCCCCGTTTCTCTTCATCACCTCGGACGCGGGACATGGCGAACAGTAGCGCATCGACGCCGCGCGAACTCGACCAGATGGCCAGGGGAACGGAGATCAGCAGGCCGATGCCGAGGGTGGTACGGGGCTGCGCAGCGAGGTTGTCGAGCTGCTCGCGCAGGATATCGAGGGCGATGTTGGGCAGCACGAATTGAAACGCCGACACGGTGTCTGCGACCAGCGTGCGGTTGGCGACGAGGCCGTAGATGAGCGCCACAGTGGCGATGGCCGGGAAGATCGACAGGAAGCCGAAGAAGGCGGTGGCGGCGCACCGAGGAGAGGTGTCCGGATCAGCAAAAATCTTCAGCGTACGGAGCGCCACGCGCTTCCAGCGCTGGACGCCGTGCAGGTTGGTTTCCGAACTGGCGGGGGCGGTGGCTTCCATGGTGGCCTCTGACATCCGGTCGAGGGCTGAACGATATGATGGCCAAGGGGTTGCGGGGCGGCGCGCGGAGGAGTGAACTCGGCTTTAGTGGGCGGGACTCACTGCCCACGCTGCACCCACGGAGGCAGGGATGGCGATTTCGGGGACTGTGAAGAAGCGGCTGGCATGGAGCACGGGGCTGCGTGCCCTGCTGATGCTGCTGTTCGGCATCTATTGCGTGATCTGGCCGGCCAGCGCCCTGACGGCGCTGGTGTTCGCCGGAGCTATCGTGCTGCTGGTCGCAGGCGTGCTTGGGCTGTGGGGCCTGACGTTCGGCGGCGTGAAGACGCCGACCTGGTGGTGGGACGTGATCCGCAGCGGTCTCGCCATCATCGTGGGGCTGCTGATCGTCATTTCGCCGCTGATGGGAGCGCTGCTGACCACGACCTTCCTCGTGACGCTGATCGGCATCGAGGCGATCATTTTCGGGGCGGTGGAGATCTACTTCGTCTGGCGGGAGCGGGCTGCGTACGGCTCGATCTGGCCGGCGATGCTGCAAGGGGCGCTGTCCGTGCTGTTCGGGCTGGCGCTGATCTTCTGGCCGGTCTTCTTCTCGCTGGTCGGGGTGACCTGGCTTGGGATCGTGACGATCCTGCTGTCGGTGCCGCTGTTCATGTTCGCCTGGCGGTTGTACCGGTCGGCGTAGCGTATCGTCAGTCGGCAGCGGCCGGCGTCGTGGCGGCGCGACGGGCGGCAATTGCCGCCTGCGCCCGATGGCGAAGGTCGTCGGCCAGCATGGCGAGGCGGCCCTTGAGGGTGCGCGGGCCCATCACCGAGGTCAGGGTGAGCTGCTGCGTGGCGTAGCGCGCCTTGAACGACTCCGAGCCGCAGAGGAAATCCACCTCGCGGAGGCGCTGATCGATGGCCCATTGCACGTAGTCCATCAGCAGGACCATGCCGGGCGAGCCGCGTTCGTACTCGGCATCGTAGCTGGTGACGAAGGCCATCAGGGTGCCGCGCTGCACGAAGTTGACCGAGATCGCGATGACCTTGCCGTCGCATTCGAGCACGAAGATGCGCAGCGCGCCGGCATCGGCCAGCACCTGCACCAGCGCCGGGAGAGCAGGGGCGCCCTCGTCGAAGAGCGGGGTGGCCCGGCCGCTGCTGGCAAGCCAGCGGCGCTTCAGTTCGCCAAGCCGGGCGAGAACGGGTGCTGTCGGTTCGTCCAGCGGTATCAGCCGGAACACCAACTCGCCGGTTTCCTCGAGGGTCTTGCGGGCGCGGCGATAGGTCTGCCGCATCTTCTTGGACTGGTCATCGAACCACTGCTGGCCCGTCGCCCAGTCGCCGGCGACCTGCGAGGAGACTTCGGTGCGGCGGTTGGGGAGGAGTTCGGGCGTATCCGGCCCATCCAGAACGGCGCGGAAACGTCCGTCGGGACGCAAGCGGTTGAGGAAGTAGACGTCGAAGCCGCCGAGCGCCACGACCTGTTGCCAGAGTTTCGTCACCGAGGCTGCGGGGCAGTGGAGCGCCATCAGCACGTCTGGGTAGTCGGTGCAGTCGACTGCCGCCCATTCGAGCCAGCGCAGGCCTTTGCGGCGCTGGATAGCGAGGGGGAGGATGGCGATCAGCTCGCTGCCGCGCCAGGCCAGCCCGATGCGGAGCTGGCGGCCCTCGACGCCGGGGACGGTTCGCCACCAGGCCGAGACCCAGGCGTGGCTCTGGAAGACCGTGCCATCGGTGCGGCGCCACAAGTCGGCCCAGGCCGGGCCAATTTCGGCGAGGCGGCTGGCGCTGTCGACGATCTCGAACCGGTCGGCGAGCTCAGCCTCGATGCGGACGTGGGCGTTCACGGACCTGTCACTCTGCCGGCGGGGGATCGAGCCGCGCCGGGCGGCGGCCGAACAGCCTGGCGATATGGCCGGCCATCCTCCTGAGCGGCAGAAGGTAGAGTCCGAACAGCGACTGGTAGTCATCCTTGTCGCGGTCGAGCAGGCCGAACTTCATGTCCTCGTTCGGGTCGGGCACGCAGGCGGTGCCGAACATGCGGTCCCAGATCGAGAGGAGGAGGCCGAAATTCTTGTCGTAGTGGCGGGGATCGGCGCTGTGGTGCAACTGGTGCCAGTGCGGCGACAGGATGACGTTGTCGAGCGGGCCGAACGAAATCTTGTAGTGCGTGTGGCGGACGAAATCCATCATCAGCAGGTTGCGCATGACGTAGACGTTGATGCCGAAAACGGTGACCTCGACCGGATCGAGGGCGATGACGGTCCAGAGGCCGAAGGCGATGCCGGGGATGACGCCATCCCATGCGCGGTTCATGAGCTCATCAAGCGGATGCACGCGGTCCTTGGTGATGCCGACCAGCACTTCGGCCGAGTGGTGGACCTTGTGCAACTCCCAGAGGAACGGGATTTTGTGCTGGGCCACGTGGTAGAGATAGTACGAGATATCGTAGGCGATCAGCATGGTGATGGTGAACAGCACCAGCAGCCACCATGGGGTCGGGCCGGCGAGCAGGGGGCCGTCGAGGCCGAATGCCCAGCTCACCAGTTGGTTGGTGCCGAAGCCAACGAGGGCCACGAAGACGATGCCCGCCGGGATCAGCAGGAACGGCATCATCAACCGCTTGGTGATGTAGAACAGCAGATCGGCGCGGGCGGAGGGATGCATGATCACCTCCTTGGGCAGCGCGAAGCTGAAGAAATCGCGCACCGACTTGTGCTCCTCGACGCGCCAGTAGGCGACGAGGGCGCTGATGAAGGCGGTGAGGAACAGGATGAGCAGCGTGATGCCATTCTCGCCGGTGACGGCGTTGATCAGCTTGCCCGTGATGAAAGCGATGGGGTCTGAAAGCATCTGGATCGGCACTCCGGCAGCCGGGATATCCACGTGGGGACGTCCCGATTTCGACGCCCGAAGATGCCAGATGCGACGGCGGGAAGCCCGTCCGTTGTCCAAACGTCCTTAATGTGCGGGCTGGGCCGGGCGGTTGACGTTGTAGGCGAGGACCAGCACCAGCAGCATCATCACCACCGGGGATTTCGACGACAGCGTGTTGTTGGAGAGAGCGGCGGCGAGGGTGGCGGCGACGCCGATCCAGGCGGCTGACGGGGCGTAGCGGAGCAGGCGAAGCAGGAGCCACAGCACCAGCCAGGTGAAGAGCAGGGCCATCGGCAGGCCGAATAGCAGGATGATGACGACCTGGGCGCTTTCGATGGTGGGGATGCGCAGGGTTTCGGTGACGATCTTCACCAGCTCGGCGCCATCCATGCCGAACATCACCTGCTCGAAGGTGACGTAGTTGAAAACGTCGTAGATGCTGACGCGGACGAAGAAGTTCTCGTCGAACAGGGTCTCGCTGAAGCGGCTGAGGAGGCCCAGCGAGAACAGCAGCGCAAAGAGCAGGGCGCCGGTGCCGGCAGTGACGAGGAGCACGGCGAACTTGGCCTGGCGCTCGTGCCGAAGCGACAGGCGCGGCCAGCGCACGAACAGAATGAGCGCGAAAATCTCTAGGACGGTGACGAGCAGGGCGGCGCGGGCTCCGGAGGCGGCGGCGCCGATGAAAAGGACGAAGATGGCGGCAACGCGGACCCAGGGCGGCCAGCGGGTGAGCGCGACAAAGCCGATCGCCATAGCGCAGCCGAGGCCAAGCGCCAGCGGATGCTCGGAGAGGCCTACGGGGCGGAACGTCAGTTCCACCGCCTCGTAGGGCATGATGCGCCAGCGGGTGAGCGCCTCGACGATGCCGACGGTTGCACTGAGGATGAGGAAGACCAGTATGAGGTCGCCGAGGAGGCGGCGGCTGTGCGCGCCAAGCGCCAGCACGATGAGGCAGGCGGCGCCGGCGACGAGGTAGGTATCGACGAGGAGCACCGCCGGGCCAGGGCGGCCGGTGACGTACATGAAGACGATCAGCGCCAGCATCAGCGCGCCGTAGCGGACGAGGGCCTTGAACTTGCCGATCTCGTCGTCACGCAGCTGGAAGGGGCGGGTGAATAGCACCACGGGGAGCAGCAGCAGCACGGCGTAGGTGCCGAAATGCAGTTTCTCGTAGAAGGCGCCTTCCTCGGTGGTGTAGCGGACGACCCGGTTCATCAGCTCCGGGGTGATGACGAAGCGGGTGAGGAAGGCGGCGGCGGTGGCGAAGAAGAACAGCAGCGACACCGCGTTGTCGCGGCGGGCCACCTCACTCATCGGTTTGTCTACGCCGGTAGAAGAGGACACTGGAGCACCCGACAGGGTTGAAGATGCTGCCGCGGGCACTTGGCGGTG
>CAMDAL010000309.1 GCA_945888565.1 Devosia equisanguinis
ACAGCGACACCACCCAAACTGTCCCCCAGCGCCTCACCCGGCTCGAAGCCATCGCCATCGCCATCCTCGTCCTCGCGGCGGTGGGCCGCCTCTGGCTGGCGCTGGCGCTCGATCTCGATGGCGACGAGGCCTACTACGCCTTCTGGGCCGGCTGGCCATCGCTCGACTACCTCGATCATCCGCCCGGCGTCGCGCTCAGCATCTGGGCCGGCCAGGCGCTGTTCGGCCCCACCGTATTGGGCGTCCGGGCCTTCGCGCTCCTCGCGCAACTGCTCATCGCCGCCGCACTCTGGCGTACCACCCGGCTGCTGATCCCAAACCGCGATGCCGCGGCGGTCGCGCTGGTCTTCTACAGCGTCAGCGTCGCCGCGGCGACCAGCTTCGTCGCGACGCCCGATGCGCCTTCGGCCCTCTTCTGGACCCTGTCGGTCTGGGCCGCCGCCGAGGCGGTGGCTCGTGCCCGTCCCAACTGGTGGCTGGCGGTCGGCCTGTTCGCCGGCCTCGGCCTCGTCAGCAAATACACCAATGCCTGGCTCGGAATAGGGCTCGTCGCCTGGCTCGTCCTCACGCCGGACGGCCGGCGCCAGTTGCTCACCTGGCAGCTCTGGGCCGGCGGCTTGTTTGCGCTCGCCGTCGTCTCCCCGGTCGTCTGGTGGCAGGCGACGCACGAGTGGCGTTCGTTTCTGTTCCAGGGCGTTCGCCTTGTCAGCAGCGAGGGCAGGTTCGGGGCGCTGGTGCCCGACTTCCTGGTGTCGCAGGCGGCGATTGTCGGCCCCATCCTGATGGCCTGCTCGCTGCTCGGCATTGCCGCGTGGGCCATCGGTCACTCGGGCAAGGCCGGCGCACGGCTCTCGCTACCCATCCTCACCAGCCTGCCGCTGCTGCTCTACTTCCTCGTTCATTCGCTGCATGCCCGGGTCGAGGCCAACTGGCCTCTGCCAGTCCTGCCGATGATGACCGTAGTCGCTGCCTGGGTCGTGGTGTCGCTGCGCTCGCGCCTGTGGCCCAAGGTGCTGATCGCTATCCAGACCGTCCTAGGCCTGGCGCTGGTCGGGTTCATCACCATCCAGGCGATCTTCGCCCCGCTGGACCTAGGCATCGCCGACCGCACCCGCATGCTGCGCGGCTGGAGCGCCCTCACCGCCGAAGTCCGCGACCTCGCCGACGCGCACGGCGCCCGGTCCATCCTCACCGATGGCAACTATCGCCTTTCGGGCCAACTCTATTTCTACGGCCGGGCCGCGTACGATCCCCGTCCCGTCCGCAGCCTTCGCGACACCCGCCGCTACGACTACATCCCGCCGGCCGAACGCTTCCCGCGCGCCTTTCCCGCACTCTTCCTCGTGCAGGGCGATTCGCCGCCGACCCGCTGGTTTGCGCGCATTGAGGCGGTCGGCACGCTGACCCGCGGGACCGGGAGGACCATCGAGACCTACACCGCCTACGTCGTCTCCGAGCCCACCGCCGAATTCCCTACCGCCGACTGAGTCGCAGGAACCGGGTCGCGCACGAACGCCACGAACACCATGGTCATGTAGGTGTACTGCACGGTGTGGAAGTCGAAGCCGATCAGCAGGAAGGTCAGCTGGAACACCGCGTAGGCGGCGCACATCGTCACCGCGAGGTAGAGCCGGCTCACGAACTGCGAATCGCGCGGTGTGTAGAGCACCGCCACCACCGGCAGCACCGACAGCACGATGAACGAGATCACCCCGACCATCCCCGCCCCGGCGGCGAAGCTGATCAGCCCGCTATGCAGGTGGCGAAAGCCGTACATCTTCTGCAGATAAGCCGGATCGACGAAGGCATAGGTGGCTGGCACCATGTCGCCCCAGCCATGACCGACCCAGGGCGAGGCGAGGAACGCCCCCCAGCCGCCGATCCACATCTGCAACCGCTCGGTGATGTTGCTGTCCACCTCGCCGCCGCTGAGCACCTTGCTGCTGGCACTGAATGCCTCGAGCGTCCGCCCGAACCCCAGGTAGGGCGCGGCGAGCGCCAGCAGCCCGAGCAGCACTATCCCTGCGATCCCCGCCAGCACGATCGGCTGCTTTCGCCGCGCCGTCACCAGCGCGAAGGCGAACGCCACCAGCACCAGCACCGGCGCCGCGAGGATCGCCCCGCGCGTCCCGCTCGCCAGCACCGCGGCAATGCCGATCACGGGGCCAAGCAGGAACGGCCAGCGCCGATGGGTCCCCGGCGCGAACCAGCCCCCGAGCGTCAAAAAGCCAAGCAGCATCGTCGTGTTGGCATAGTGAAACGTGTTCATGTAGGGCTGCCCGACCCGCGACTGGCCGAACACGCCGATCTGCACGATCGCCAGCCCCGCCGCCCCGATCGTTCCCGCCAGCGACAGCCAGCCGATCAGCACCGCGCCGTCGATCCGCGCCACGCGCTCCAGTTGCCAGCGCAGCGGCACCGCCAGCAGCAACGGCGAGAAGTTGAGGATGTAGGACAGGTCCCGCGCATCTTCGGCGGTGATCGCGAACGCCAGCGCCAGCGCCACGAACACGCCGGTCAGCGTCAGGTCCACCGGGTTGCGGCTGGCCAGTTGTCGCGCCATCAACACCGACGGCGTGAGGATCGCCACCAGCCCCGCCAGCATGATCAGGTAGGTGACGTTGCGGCCGATCACGCAGGGCAGGGCGAACAGCAGGACCACCACGGCCCACACCGCCCAGCGCACGTAGCGCGGCATGGTCGCCACCGCGGCCGGCATCACGCCCGCGCCTTGGCGATCTGGTCGAACGCCATCAGTTCGGCCACCAGCGCTTCGATCTGCGAAAGCGGGATCATGTTGGCCCCATCCGACGGCGCATTGTCGGGGTCCTCATGCGTCTCGATGAACACGCCTGCCACCCCCACGGCCACCGCCGCCCGCGCCAGCACCGGCGCATATTCGCGCTGCCCACCCGACGAATCGCCCCGCCCGCCGGGCTGCTGCACCGAATGGGTGGCATCGAAGATCACCGGCTTGCCTGTCTCGGCCATGATCGGCAGGCCGCGCATGTCGACGACGAGGGTATTGTAGCCGAAGCTGGTGCCCCGCTCGGTAAGCAGCACGCCGGAGGCGCCGCCATCGTCGAGCTTCTTTGCCACGTTCTTCATGTCCCAGGGCGCGAGGAACTGGCCCTTCTTCACGTTCACCACCTTGCCCGTCGCCGCGGCGGCCTGCAGCAGGTCGGTCTGCCGGCTGAGGAAGGCCGGGATCTGCAGGATATCCACCACCTCGGCGGCGATCGCGCACTGCTCGCGCTCGTGCACGTCGGTGGTTACCGGCAGCCCGGTCTCGCGCTTCACCGCCTCGAGGATCGGCATCGCTTCCTCGATCCCCATGCCGCGGAAGCTCGATCCGCTGGTCCGATTGGCCTTGTCGAACGATGACTTGTAGATCAGCGGAATGCCCCGCCGTTCGCCGATTTCGGCGAGGAAAGCCGCCGTTCGCAGCGCATGGTCGCGACTTTCGATCACGCATGGCCCGAGGATAAAGGCCAGCGGCTGCCTGCTGCCGATCACGACCTCACGGCCGGAAGGGGCACGGATCGAAACGTCGCTCATGTCAGCACTCGTGGAAAGCTAGGGAGAAGGGTCTGGCCGCGTGTCCCATTCCAGTAGCCGGAACTTGCCGCCCCCGCCAGCCTGCACCAGCCCGTAGCTCCCCGTGCGGAACTTCACCCCCTGGGCCTTTCCACCGGGTTTGAGGCCGAAGGCCGAGAGCGCGAAGCGGCCCGCGCCGTTGCTCGTGACCAGCAGGATCGCGTCATCGCGGTGCAATTCGGACGCGTAGGCCACAAACTTCTGCCACTCGCTCCGGCGCCAGTCCGGGCGGACGTCCCAACCCGGCGGTGGCACCGCTTCGATGTCCCAGAGTTCGAGCGCTGCCCGCCCGATCCTCGCCAGCACCACATCCTCGGTCTGGTTCTCGTCCGGCCCATGATCGATCTCGGCGAGGAAATCCGCGGTCTCGAGGACGAGCGGATGGGGCTGCCGTCCGAGGATCGCCTCCGCCGTCGCCTGGGTGCGTTTCAGCCCGCTCGACAGCGCCCGCGCGAACCGAACGCCCAGCTTGGCGAAGTGCGCCCCGAGCGCGTCGGCCTGCGCCAGCCCCGCGGCGGTCAGCGGCAGGTCGGTGCGCGAGCCGATCCTCCGTGGCGGCTCACCCGCCTCGAAGGTGTTGCCGTGCCGGACGATGTAGAGTCGCGTCATGCCCGACAGTCCACGAACGGGTCGCCATGCTGGGCAATCAGCCGCTCCGCGCGCTCCACGTCGCTGGCGCTGTCCACCCCGCTCATGGTGATCCGCGCCGGCTCGACGAGCACGGCCCGGATGTCCAAACCCAGTTCCAGCAGCCGCAACTGCTCCAGCCCCTCCAGCACCTCGTAGTGCGAGGGGGCTGCTGCCTCGAATGCTTCGAGCGCCGCCGGCCGGTAGCAGTAGAGCCCGATATGCTGCAGCACCGGCGACAGCGGCAGCGCCTCGCGCAGCTCGGCTTCCTTGCGCATGAACGGCAGCACTGCCTTCGAGAACCACAGCGCCCGCCCGTCCGGTCCGACGATGCAGGTCGTGCCGCTCGCCGGTGTGGAAAGCTTGTGCACCCGCATCGCCTCGAGCCGGGCCCAGTCGAGCTGCACCACCGGCGTCGTCACGTCAGCACCGTTGTCGCGCGCCGCCCGCACGATTTCGACGATGTGTCCGGGCGCGGTGAAGGGTGCGTCGCCCTGCAGGTTTACCACCAGGTCATAGGCCTTGCCGGTCGCCTGCAGCGCCGCGAGCGCCCGGCCCGACCCGGAGGTGATCTCCTCCGAGGTCATCACCGCATGCAGCCCGAGCGCATTTGCCGTGTCGAGAATCCGCACGTCGTCGGTCGCCACCAGCACGTCGCCGCCCAGTTCG
>CAMDAL010000310.1 GCA_945888565.1 Devosia equisanguinis
GGGAGGGGGACCACGCGCAGCGTGGTGTAGGGGGCGCTACGCCTCGTAGTTCAGGGGAGGAAAGCATGGCTGAGAACAATTTCGTCTACCCGAAGGACGTTGCGGCGTTCGGGTTCGACTGGGGGAAGCTTTCCCTCACCGTGGCGCCGGAGGTGAACGGGGCGCAGCGGTTCAGTGGTGGGGTGGTGGACCTGCCGTCGGGACAGGGGCATGCGCGGCACAACCATCCGGGGGCCGAGGAGATCATCTTCGTGATCTCGGGCGAGGGCGAGCAGATGGTGGAGACGCCGGAGGGGACGCCCATCACGCAGAAGGTCGGGCCGGGGTGCACCGTCTATGTGCCGGAGAGCCGCTTCCACTCGACGCTCAATACCGGGCCGGGGCCGATGCAGCTGTTCGTCGTCTACTCGCCGGCGGGGCCGGAGCTCGGGCTGCGCGACTTGCCGGACTTCAGGCTGATCCCGAAGGGAAGCTGACAAAGCCTATCGCATATCACCGAGCTGTTGCGGGTGTTGGCAGGATAGTGACCCAAAGTCGCGCCCTGTCACTCACATTTTGTAAGAAGCTTCGCGCCCGTGTCACCCAAGTGTCACAATAGGTTCACACGCCCATTGTTTCCCTCTGCGCCACAACCATGGGGCACCCGATGAGCGAGTTCGAGGACAAGATTCCGGCTGACGTCGACCGGATCAAGCAGGCGATTGCGGACGATTTCGACGAAGAGCTGGAAATGCAGATGGAGGACGACCGGCTCGATGAGCTGGTCGCCGAGGGCATGTCCGCGCCGGCCGAGGAAACCCTCGACCGCAAGATCTATTTCCGCGAGCTGTTCTGGCTGCAGCACGAACTGGTGAAGCTGCAGGACTGGGTGCAGTACAAGCAGCTGAAGATGCTGGTGATCTTCGAGGGGCGCGATTCCGCCGGCAAGGGCGGGGCGATCAAGCGGGTGACGCAGCGGCTCAATCCGCGCACCTGCCGCGTCGTGGCGCTGCCGGCACCGACCAACAAGGAGCGCGGCCAGTGGTATTTCCAGCGCTTCATCCAGCACCTGCCCTCGGCCGGTGAAATGGTGCTGTTCGACCGGAGCTGGTACAACCGCGCCGGCGTCGAGCGGGTGATGGGGTTCTGCAACGCCCAGGAGCTCGAGGACTTTTTCCAGACCGTGCCGGATTTCGAGCGGATGCTGGTGCGCTCGGGCATCATCCTCGTCAAATACTGGTTCTCGATCACCGACGAGGAGCAGGAATTCCGCTTCAAGATGCGTATTCATGATCCGCTGAAGCAGTGGAAACTGTCGCCCATGGACCTCGAGAGCCGGGTGCATTGGGAAGACTATACGCGCGCCAAGGAAGAGATGTTCGACCGCACCCATACCGAGCAGGCGCCGTGGTGGGTGGTGCAGGCAGTGGACAAGAAGCGGGCGCGGCTCAACATGATCTCGCACCTGTTGAGCACCGTCGATTACGGCGAGGTGCCGAAGACCGAGATCGAGTTGCCGCCGCGCGTGCGGCATCCGGACTACCTGCGCCGCGCCGTGCCGCCCGAGCTCTACGTGCCAGAGAAATACTGAGGGCGGACGATGCAACCCCGCCATGCGCCCACTGACATGCCCGCTTAACCCGAAGCATGCAAACGTGGCGCAGGCGGGAACTCCCGTGGGGGCGCACAGATGGACAGTTTCGACCTTGTGGTGATCGGCTCGGGGCCGGCGGGGCGGCGCGCCGCGATCCAGGCGGCCAAGCTCGGCAAGACGGTGATGGTGGTCGAGAACCGGCTGCGGGTCGGCGGCGTGTCGGTGCATACCGGGACGATCCCGTCGAAGACGCTGCGCGAGACGGTGCTGAACCTGTCGGGCTGGCGCGAGCGTGGCTTCTACGGCCTCGCCTACCGGGTGAAGAAGGACATCGAGGGCAAGGACCTCGGCGCCCGGCTGCGGATGACGCTCGACCACGAGATCGACGTGCTGGAGCACCAGTTCGCGCGCAACGGCGTGCGGACGGTGGCGGGCAAGGCCCGCTTCATCGACCCCCATTCGATCGCGGTCAAGAATGGCGGCGACGGGGAATACACCTTCGGGTTCGAGAACGCGGTGATCGCGGTGGGCACGGCGCCCTATCGGCCCAAGCACATCCCGTTCAACGAGACGAACGTGTTCGACAGCGACAATGTGGCGTCCGACCCACGGGTGCCCAAGAGCCTGACGGTGGTGGGCGCAGGGGTGATCGGGCTTGAGTACGCGACGATCTTTTCGGCGATGGACGTGCCGGTGACGCTGGTGGAGCCGCGCGAGCAGTTCCTCGAGTTCATTGATCGCGAGATCATCGAGGAGTTCGTGCATGAGTTGCGCAAGCGCGGCATGCAGCTGCGACTGGGCGTGAAGGTGGAATCGGTCGAACTCGACAACCTCGGCTGGACGGTGTCGACGCTGTCGGACGGGCGGAAGATCCGCACCGAGATGCTGCTCTATGCGGCGGGGCGGGTCGGGGCGACGGCCGGGCTCGGGCTCGAGACCTGCGGGCTCGAGGCGGATGATCGCGGGCGGCTGAAGGTGGACCCCAAGACCTTCCAGACGACGCAGCCCAACATTTACGCGGCTGGCGACGTGATCGGGTTTCCATCGCTCGCCTCGACGGCGATGGAGCAGGGCCGGATCGCGGCGTGCCATGCGTTCGGCGCGCCGATCCCCCCTGCCCCGGACTATTTCCCCTACGGCATCTACGCCGTGCCGGAGATTTCGACCGTCGGGCTGACCGAGGCCGAGGTGAAGGCCAAGAACATCCCCTACGAATGCGGCATCGCGCGGTTCCGCGAAACCTCGCGCGGCCACATCATGGGGCTGCAGGGCGGGATGATGAAGCTGATCTTCTCGCTGAAGACGCGGCGGTTGCTCGGCGCCCACATCATCGGCGAAGGCGCGACGGAGCTGATCCACATCGGGCAGGCGGTGCTGAACCTGAAGGGCACGGTCGACTACTTCGTCAACAACGCCTTCAACTACCCGACGCTGGCCGAGGCCTACAAGATCGCGGCGCTCGACGCCTTCAACCGCATGCCGCGAATGGATGCGACGCCGCCTGCGCCGGAGTAGAGGCGGGCCAGCACCCCCTCCTCAGTTCCCTCGCCGAGGGGAGAAATCGCGCATGGCTGGGGTCAGGCCACTGGCCACCCTCCCCCTTGCGGGGAGGGTACCGAAGCTTAGGCGCGGCAGCGCCTTAGCGGGAGGTAGGGAGGGGGTCCCACCGAGGGTATAGTATCGTAACCAGCCTCGGTCCTACCCCCCTCCCAGCTCTGCTAAGTCGCTGCCGCTCCTAGCGACGCTACCTCCCCCGCAAGGGCGGGAGGTGATCAGCGGACAATATCGCCGAACTCGATTGCCCTCCCGCCGCGACTCCAGTTGTGAGCCTCCACCGGCTAGCCATCCTGCGTTCGGCTGGCTACTCATACGGCCCCAACCGCATGATACGCAGAGTCTCCCCCATGGCCAGCAGCAACCCCATCGATCCCGTCAAGCTCGACAAGCTCGCCGAAGTGGCGATCAAGGTGGGGTTGCAGCTGCAGCCGGGGCAGGACCTGATCCTGACCGCGCCGATGTCGGCGCTGCCGCTGGTGCGCCGGATCGCCGAGCATGCCTACAAGGCCGGCGCCGGGCTGGTGCAGCCGATTTTCTCGGACGAGGAGATCACGCTGGCCCGCTACCGCAACGCCCCGTCGGAGAGCTTCGACCGGGCCCCGGCCTGGCTGTATGAGGGCATGGCGAAGGCCTTCGGCAACAACGCCGCGCGCCTCGCGATTTCTGGCGACAATCCGATGATGCTGGCCAAGGAGGACCCCGACAAGGTGGCGCGCGCCAACCGGGCGACCTCGATGGCCTACCGGCCGGCGCTCGAGAAGATCACCGGCTTCGACATCAACTGGAACATCGTCTCCTACCCCAACCCGGCCTGGGCCAAGCTGGTGTTTCCGAACGACGACGAGGATACGGCGGTCCGGAAGCTGGCCGACGCGATCTTCGCGGCAAGCCGGGTGGATGTCGACGACCCGATCGGGGCCTGGAAGCAGCACAATGCCAACCTCAAGGCGCGCTGGACCTGGCTCAACGGACAACAGTTTTCCGCCCTGCACTATACCGGGCCGGGCACCGACCTCACCATCGGGCTCGCCGACGAGCACCGCTGGAAGGGTGGCGCGTCGGAGGCCAAGAACGGCATCACCTGCAACCCGAACATCCCGACCGAGGAGGTGTTCACCACCCCGCACAAGGACCGGGTGGAAGGCTATGTGCGCTCGACCAAGCCGCTGAGCCACAACGGCACGCTGATCGCGGACATGGAGGTGCGCTTCGAGGCCGGCCGGATCGTGTCGGCCAAGGCCTCCAAGGGCGAGGCAGTGCTCAGCAAGGTGCTCGACACCGACGAAGGCGCGCGGCGGCTGGGCGAGGTGGCGCTGGTGCCGCACTCGTCGCCGATCAGCAAGTCCGGGGTGCTGTTCTACAACACGCTGTTCGATGAAAATGCCGCCTGCCACATCGCGCTCGGCCAGTGCTACGCCGATTGTTTCGTAAACGGGACGAAGATGAGCCCGGACGAGATTGCGGCACGCGGCGGCAACAAGAGCCTGATCCATATCGACTGGATGATCGGCTCGGGCGAACTTGACATCGACGGCATCAAAGCTGACGGCAGCAAGGTTCCGGTGCTACGCAAGGGCGAGTGGGCCAATAGCTGGTCGGTCGTGAAGAAGCCGATTTGGACGATTTGAGAGTTTAGGTGAAGGCCTTGCGGTTGATAGTGATCAGTGTGCGCTGCGAGGCGGCCAAGATCGCGGCCCGGATCAGGGCACTAAGAAGCTTCAGCCATGCCAGGAGCAGT
>CAMDAL010000311.1 GCA_945888565.1 Devosia equisanguinis
ACCAATCGGGCCGCCGCGACGCAGCCCGAAGCGCCTCCACCGATCACGATATGATCGTATTCCTCCAGCAGTCGCTTCCCTCTACCCCTTTTTCCGGGCCTTCAACACCGTCGCCGCACGCTCGGGATTGGTGCTCCGAGTACTCTTGAATGAGCTCACGGCCGGTCAGCCGGAAAGAGATTTTGCACCCCGATGTCGGAGACCTGCGTCACCCCGCAAAGACCCATGGTCGTGGCAAGCTCCTTGTGGATGATCTCGAGGGCCCGGGTTACGCCCG
Organism: Devosia equisanguinis; assembly: GCA_945888565.1. Classification (GTDB taxonomy): domain Bacteria; phylum Pseudomonadota; class Alphaproteobacteria; order Rhizobiales; family Devosiaceae; genus Devosia_A; species Devosia_A equisanguinis_A. Next base: position 278 of record CAMDAL010000311.1, read on the forward strand.
CACCGCCGGCCGCTCCAAGGCCGTAGAGCATCGCACGGCCTATCATGACACCGTGCGCGCCAAGCGCGAGGCCCTTGAAGACATCCTGACCGGTCGTGAAGCCGCCATCGATCAGCAGCTCGACCTTTGAACCGACCGCCGCCGCAATCGCAGGCAGCGCCGCAATCGTCGATGGCGCTCCGTCGAGTTGGCGACCACCGTGATTGGAGACAACGAGTGCGTCCGCGCCCACCTGCTGCGCGGTGATGGCATCTTCGGGATCGTTGAGTCCCTTGAGTACCAGCTTTCCCTTCCAGCGATCGCGTATGCGGCGAACGTCGTCCCAGTTCAAGCTTGGATCGAACTGCGCATCGGTCCACTCGGCCAGGCTGGTCTTGCTAGTGACGTCCCGGACGTGTCCCTGGAGGTTTCCGAAGTCCATCTTCCTAACGCGCAGCATTTCTGCGCACCAGGCGGGCTTGCTTGCGAGGTTCAACAGGTTGCGCAGCGTCGGCTTGGGCGGCGAGGACAGGCCATTGTAGATGTCCTTGTGGCGCTGCCCGACCATCTGCAGGTCCAGCGTCACGACGAGGGTCGTGACGCCCGCCGACTCGGCCCGCTGCATCAGGCTTTCGGTGAATCTACGGTCCTTGATCACGTAGAGCTGGAACCAAAATGGCTTTGTCGCGACGCGGGCGACATCCTCGATAGAGGCGATCGAGACCGTCGAAAGCGTGTAGGGTATCCCGAAGGCCTCGCAGGCCTGCTGCGCGGCGATCTCGCCATTGGGCCACGTCATGCCAGTCAGGCCGGTCGGAGCGATCCCAACCGGCATCCTGACCGGTTCTCCAAGCATGGTGCTGGCGGTCGAACGCGCCGAAACATCCACGGCCACCCGCTGCCTGAGCCGGATCGCCTGGAGGTCCCTGGCGTTGGCACGGTAGGTGGCCTCTGTCCACGAGCCTGCATCGACATAGTCGTAGAACATCTTGGGCACTCTGCGCCGTGCGGCAACGCGCAGGTCCTCGACACATGCAAAGCGTTTCATAGCGAACTGACTTCGATCGAGTACGAGGTCTTCCAGAGCACGCCCCCGGTGAAGTCGGTGGCCGTCCGGACCCCGGCGGCGCGCAACGGCGATGCCTCGTTTCTGGCAACGGCAACACCGAGGTCCCAGGGGGCAGCCACCGGCTCGATCCCGAGCGCGCAGTGGCGTCCATTCCACGGGAACGCGGTTCGCCCGCGGTTGGAAATCCAGAGGTTGCAGGACGGAAAGTCTTTCGCTTCCCAGTGCAGATCCACGCGGTAGCGGTCCGCTCGGTTGGTCAACCGAGCATGCCCGTCAGCATGTCCGACCAGCACGACCTCTTCGGTCACCACCGCAAGAGGATGGCGCGAGAGATCCATTGGTGCGCCGTTCTTGTCGCGGCCGGCCTGCAGCGATTCGAAGACCCCGCCATGGGCGAGCTTCGAGACTCCCGGCTCGGCATCGACCGGGTAGGTGTAGACCTTGATCGCCTCCCCTCCGACGTCGAGTTCGGCTGCCCCGACGGCATCGGGGAGGCGAAAGACCGGGTGCACGCCGATCGGCAGGGCGATGGTCTCGCGCGGCATGATTTCGAGAGTGAACTCAAGCATGGCCTTGCCCGGTACGCCACCAATGACACGGCGAACCCACGCGATCGGGTGATCCTCTGGGAAGTCCAGCCTGAATTCCAGGCAGCCCCCATCGGCTCTCTCGAGCTTGAACGGGAGATTCGCACTCGGGCCGTGAAAATACTGTCTAAGGCTCTCGGTATCGACCTGATTACCGACCCAGGCGGACGGCAGATCGGGCCGTGCTTCGGGCATGCCGAACGGGATGCACGCCCAATCGCCGCGCAGACGCTTCAGCAACGGCGGAAGTTCGTCATACCGCGGATCGCCTTCCGGATTGTCCGACCATGGCGCAATGGCGAACGGCTGGATCGTCCGACCGTCGTCCAGCCGGAAACTGGCCGGGGCGCACATGGCGCCAACAGCGGCTACCGAAAAATCCCCGCGATCCCAAACCGCTTTCTGATTGTCCATTCTAGCTGCTCACCGTGCTTGGATTGAGAGCCGCCAGGCTCCCGAAATAGTGCTCGCGCCGACCGCCGGCACGGACCGAGAGTTCGAACAGCGATCCAGCATCGGGCGCCGCAATGAAGTCGGCGGTGCTCATGCCGTTCGCAGCCGAGGTGAAGGCCAGTCGATCGAGGTTGTGACCGAAAAAGCAGACACTGGACGGCCGTTGAACAGGCACCGTATGCGTCTCGATAAGCCTGCCGTCGGGCGCGATCCTCTTGATGTTCCAGCCGTTCCACTGACCGCTCCAGATGGTGCCGGAGCTGTCTACGCAAAGCCCGTCCGGAAGTCCCTCGGCCGCCGGATGATCGAAGAGGACACGTTGGCGACTGATCGTTCCGTTCTCCACCGAGAAGTCGAAGGCGAAGGTCTTCTGCGCGGTCGAGTCATTGAGGTAGAGGGTCCGGCCGTCCGGACTCCAGTCGATGCCGTTCGGCAACTCGAACACGAAGCCGCTGTCCGAGACATGGCCATCCGGCATTACGGAAAACAGCCTGCCGTCGGTGAACTTCGCTGGGGCATGGATGTCATCGATCATCGTGCCGACCCACAGCCGGCCGGCAGCGTCTACGCGCCCATCATTGGCCCGCATGAGCGGCGTGTCGATCGGCAATGTGGCGACTGGCGTTTCCGCTCCGGAACGCAGATCCACCAGCAGGACATCGGCGCCCGATGCTACGACGACAACGTCCGTGCTTTCGGTCAGGCCAAGGCAGCCGGGGCTTTTCCTCGTGATCCAGACCCCATCCTGGCGCGCCTCGCTGATGCGATAGCGATGAATTCTGCGGCGGTGGATGTCGACCCAGTAGAGCGCTTCGAGGCGCGTATCCCAGATCGGCCCCTCGCCCAGGCTCGCATTCGCCTGATGCACGACACAGATTTCGGCCTCCTCCAAACTTCCGCTCCCACGCACTTGCCATGTCATATGACATCCTATAGCCATATATCATCCTTGGGTGCAACCCAATGAGATGTCGACAAGGAGGAGAAGAGATAATGTCCGATACGAAATGGACGGCCGCCCTGGTGCCGTTTGCGGCACTGCTGGGGCTTGTGGTCGCCAATCCAGTCTATGCTCAGGATGGCGTTGCAATCGCCGCCAAGACGTTCTCGTCTGAAGTGTGCACGCCGGCGGATCCCGCGGCGGTGGCCAACATTCCAGCGGGCGTGTCAGGCTTCACGGGCTACGAATCGGCGCCTGGGGACTGGCTTCGTGAAGCCGATGCCAGCGCCCTCAAGGGCAAGCGCGTGGCGCTCACGGCTATGGGGCTGGGGCAGCCATTCTTTCTGGCGATCAAGGGACACTGGGAGAGGATGGCCACCAAGTACGGCTTCGAGCTGAAGGTCTATGACGGCCGCTTCGACGCGGGCACCGTGCAGAAGATCGTCGATGACGTGATCTCGGACGCCCCCGACGCCGTCGCCTTCGCACCGCTCGACAGCGCCGCCGCCGTGGGTCAGGTCAAGCGCATCCAGGAAGCCGGCATCAAGGTCGTCACCTACAACGTGCAGCCAACCGAAGTGGTGGCCCCGCGCGTCTTCGCCAACGACTACGACGGCCCGCTGATCGTCGGCTGCAATGCAGCCACTTACTTCAAGGAGCGCTTCGGCGACAAGGCCGCCGTGATCGGCGTGGTCGACTACCCGATCCTGCCGCAGGTTCAGGATCGGAAGAACGGCTTCCTAAAGGGCTTCCTGTCGATCATCCCGACCGCGACCATCGCACAGGCTGTGGACGGCGGCGCAACCATCGACAAGGCAAACCCGGCCGCCGGCGACATGCTGCAGGCACACCCCGACATCAACGTGATCTTCGGCATCAACAACGACAGCTCGCTGGGGGCACTTGCCGCCCTGCGCGCGGCGGGTAGCTACTCCCCAGACTTTGGCGTCGTGGCCTCCGTCGACGGTTCGGCGCCGATCATGGCTGAACTGGGCAACCCCGATTCGCCGCTGAAGGCGGAAAGCGGCTATCCGCCCTATGACTTCTCGATCGCCACGCTAAACCTTCTGGCCGCGACGGTCGAAGGCAAGGCCGACGCCAACACCCAGGTTGTCGTGGGCTACCCCGCCATCGCGCCCACTCCCGAGGGGATCAAGGCCTGGCTGGATACCCAGTATCCGAAGTAATCGCGCAAATGGAGGGTGGCGCCCCACGGCGCCGCCCTCCGACAAGCCCACAGGCGCCGGCGTGCCGTGGAATTCCCCGCAGAGGATAGGGAGTTCCGGATTTGATGTAAGGCATCGCAACCAGACAGTGGCACAACAAGTGCCGGCATCGGACTAGGTGGAGGAAACGCAATGGAAACGACCTTGGAGCCAAAGGTTGGGCCGCGCGCGGGCGAAGACGGCGCTGTCGCAGCTCAGCCGCTGCTCAGCGTGAGCGGTCTGTCGAAGACGTTTCCTGGCGTACGCGCGCTCCGCGCGGTCGATTTTGACTTGCTGCCCGGCGAGGTGCACTGCCTGATCGGCGAGAACGGCGCCGGCAA
>CAMDAL010000312.1 GCA_945888565.1 Devosia equisanguinis
CCCCGGGCGGCACGGACTAGACGCATGAACTCGGCGGCCCGCTCAGCGTCGACCGCCTTCCAGGTGTCGCCGTCCACCTTCAGCGACGAGCCCACGATGCAGCCGTCGGCGACCTCGAGCACATCCTTGACCGTCGCGTGCTTCACCCCGGTGTTGGCGAGGACCGGCGTCGCAGGCAGCACTCGCTTGACTGCCTCGAGATCGACCATTCGCGCCGCTTCACCGGTTATGGCCCCAGAAACCAGGATGGCATCCGGAATAGAGGAGAAGACGGCGCTTCGGGCACGGTCGCTCAACGGCCGCTGGTCGAGAGAGAAGGCGAACTCGGCCGAAACGTTGTATAGAAGCGCCAGATCCTGCCGGCCCAGCCGATCGCGATAGCGCATCGCCTTGCCGGCATCGGGTGTCCAAGGCCCCATATCCGAGGCATAGGCGCCTGTGAATATCTCCCGGACGAAATGTGCCCCAGTCGCCGCCGCAACCGCTATCGAACTTATCGGGTCCCAAAGTACGTTGACTCCGAAGGGCACCGTGAGCTCCGACTTCAACCTCCCGATGGCATAGCCCATCGTTGCGGTCGATGCGGGGTCGACGGAGAACTCGTATGGCCGGTCGTTCTCGTTGCCGAACATCACCGCGTCGAACCCGGCAGCCTGCAGAGCGACGAGGTCACGCCGCGCAGCGGCGACGATTTCGTCTATGCCGCCGACAGGATCGTGGAGAGGCGAGCCGGGCAGCGCGCCGAGATGTACCATGGCGATAACGGGTTTGCCCTCGCCGAAAACGCTTCTGAACTTGGCTGTCATCTTCGCCTTGAAAACCGCTTTACCTCGCGCCACCATGTGTACCAGCCGGGACTCTTGGCGTCCACCTGCCGGCACGAACGAACCGTTGCTAGACTGCGTGCACCGGGGCACGGTGATGAGACAGCGCATTGCGCTGATCATGTCGCCAGTTTGAACCCCGTGGCGGCTTCGGTTTCAAGGGCCTTCTGCTCGGCCCTGATCTGATTTGGCGTCTTGTAGCCATGCCTCTGCCGCAGCCAGGAGGCATTGTATTTCGCAGCGAAGGCCGCCAAGGCCTGCCGGAGTTCCTCGACCGTCGCAAAATTGCGAACCCAGAGCAGCTGCTCCTGGAGCGTTCGGATGGCCCGTTCAGCCACCCCGTTGCCCTCGGGCTGGCGAACGAGGGACGGCGAGCTGATGATGCCGAAACACTTGATCTCCTCCTTGAAGTCGTCCGCCATGTAGTTCGAACCATGGTCGTGCCGCAGGATCAGGCCGAGGGCCGTGTCGGGTTTTACGCCGTCGAAGTGCCGGGTGACGCCCTGACGGATCGGCTCCAGCGCCTGCCAGCGGCTTGCGCTCGATGATGCATGGGTGCCGACGAATTCGCCCGAGCAATGATCGACCGCGATGAAGACATAGGCGCGACCTTCCCCGGTCGTGACCGTCTGGGTCATGTCCGTACCCCAGACCTGATCGACCCTTTCGGTCACGATCTTGCCGTCATGGGGATGCGCGTCGCGCTGGACTGGCCGCTGCGGCGCCAGCAGGTTGTGTTCCTTCATGATCCGACGTGCGCGACGGGCGGCTGTACGCACCCCTTGAGCCCGCAGCCGCGCCCAGACCTTGCTATACCCCTCGCTGGAGAACGGCGAGGCTTCGATGACCGCGCGGATATGCTCCAGAAGCGCGCTGTCGCTGTAGGCCCCCTCCGGCCCACGACGACGTGGCGGTCGAGCGTCATTGTTGGCATTGCGAGGGTCGCGATGCCGGTATGTCGTCGCCCGCGAGAAGCTCCAGAGGCGACAGACAAGGGCGATTCCATAACGGCGGCGAGTGGAGATCGAGTGTGCCTGGCACATGTCCTCGACCTCCGCCTGGCAAAAGGGCGGCCCGCCACCGGCGCGCCGCACCCGGCGACACGGGCGCCACAACGCTGTCCCGGCCCCTTCGTTGAACGTGAAGTTGCCGCCGATGGTGCCGTAGTTGTCGACAAGGCCCGTGCCGAGGCCATCGAACTCGAAGGCGAGGCCCGACGCGCTCGACAGGTTCCCACGGTTGGTCAGCGTCGCCGTGGTAAACGGGTTCAGGTACGCACCGTTTTCCGGCGCGCCGGAAATCGTGTTGCCATCAGCGATGCTCACCTCGAGCCCGCCTCGCAGCGATGTGGCATGGATGGCATAGGTGCCGCCTGTGACATCGCCGTCGAGGACGATTTCGCAATCGACGACGGCAGCGACATGGATGCCAATGGCCTTGGCGACAGTGACGTTGCCAGTCTGCTTCACTTGGACGCCCGAGGTTTCCGTGTCGCCGGTGCTTGTCGCCGAGATGCCGTCCAGCTCTGCAATCAGGCTGGCCGTATTGACGATGGTGATGCCCTCACGTGCCGACGAAGCAACGATAACTCACCGTATTGGCGACCGCCTGATCGATGGCGCCTGCCATCCATCCGGAATTCTGGATCAGATCGATGGTGCGTGCCGCTGCCATGTCCCAGGATGCGCCAACGTCATCGGCGGCTTCACGGAGCGCGGGCCGCCAGCCGCCAAACACCACACCGCGATTGCCGCGCATGAAATCGGCCCGGATGGCTGGCGGCATGACGTTGCGGCCGCGGGCTGGGGTAAACCAGTCGCGGACCATGTCGATCATGCCCATGCGTCACCTGTTCAAACGGGAGGAAAGCCCGGCAAAGCGGGCGCGCAAGTCAGGAGCAGCGGCCACTGCGAGAGCGGCAACCGCCTCAGATCTTCGTGTTGCAGTTTCGCTTGATTGCGCGTCGGCAAGCGCTGTTTCGCTGCGCTCCCGCAGGAGGCCTTCGGGAATACGCTGGACGTTCAACGAGTAGCCGATCGCCATCGCGAGCGCCTCGCAGTCGAGATAGTGGTTCTGGCGTGACCGTTGCACCCATTGCGGCTTGCCCGTGGCGGTATCGACGACCCGGACCTCCGAGACCAGTTGCTTTGCATAATCCTCATCGATGTCGTCGGGCACGATGAAGGACCCGGGCTGGTCGAGCGGCGTCCGGATCCGCGACACCAGCAGCGACTTGAAGAAATCGGTCGAGAGCCAGACGAGATTGATCGAGTAGGACGCCTGCTTTCCCTTCGACGTCACCTCGATCTTCGACACCCGGTAGGGCGGCGACATGGTGGCCCGCCCCTTGGTCGGCGAGACCAGCCAGGGATAGCGGCGCGTGAACTCATAGACCTTGTGCTCATCGCCGCCATCCGGCTTGTTGGGCCGAAAGCCGGAATCGATGAACACCCGCTCGATCTGCAGTCCTGCGATCGGCGTGAGCATCAGATCGGCAAGGGCGTTCCAGACCTCGTCATCATCGGTGGGGCCGAACAACTGCCCCCGGTCGATGAGCCATGACCGACCGCGCGATCCGAAGCCGCGTATCGTGTAGTAGAGCGACAGCTTCTGCACATCGACGGCCATGCCGAGACGCAACACGCCGTCCGGCACCTCCTTCATCCGGTAGGGCTGCCGCCGCTGCAATATCTCCTGCCAGTCAAGCGCATCGCGCCCCGAGGCCGGCGTGTAGCATTCGCCAAACCCGGCATTGAGCGCTGTCTGCAGCTGGTCGGGATCGCCGGATGCGAGCGCCCGGACATAGCGCTCGATCCTTGTGCCCCAGGTGACGAAGGGGCTGGCAAGCCCGCTCGCCCAAAAACTGATCACGGCGTTTTCTGGCGGCGCCCCTCGAACCTCGCCGTCCTCGACCCACTGACCGGGCGCCACATAGAGCCCGCGCGCGTTCATCTCTGCCTTGTCATCATCGTGATGGAGGCCACCGCAATGCGGACACTGCAACTGCGCCGCTTTCGCCGCCTCCGCCGGGGTGGCGTTCTCGGGCCAGCGCATCTGCTCGAAGCGCGGCACGAAAAACTTTTCGCAGTGGAGACACGGCCAGCAGAAGTGATGGCGCGTGCCGGACTGCCAGAGTTTCCAGATGGCGCTTTCAACCGCCTCCGGATCGCCCGGCTTCCAGAAGGTCAGGCCGCTCCGCTCATCCCGTTCGGTCTCGACCAGGCCGCGTGACGGCGTGGAGGTAATCGCCGTGACAAAGTCGGCATAGGTTTCGCCGCGGGCTTCGACAAGCCCCAGTGGGTCGCCCTGGCCCTTCACGTTCGCCAGCATCTCGTCGTACTCGTCGACCAGGGCCAGCGCCGCTGGGCTCGATTTGAGGCCCGCCGAAGATCCGGCATGTGCAAGCCGCACCGGAACGCCAGCCACGACCTTCAGGGTCTTCTTCATGCGCCGGCCGCGGACAACCTTCGCCGCCAGGGTCTCCGCTTCATCGAGGAGGCTCATCAGCCGCGGTTCGAACTGGTCGGTCAGAAAATCCCGGATCGGACCGACATAGAGGATCGGTGCTGGGCGCTGATCGAGACGGGCGCCCATGATATCGAGCAGTCCGTCGGTCTTGCCCATCTGGGCCCCGCAGACCATGACAACCCGCTTGTGATGGCCGGCATGAACTGCCCGCACCACCGGAATGACATAGGGCGTGATCGAGGGATCACGCGGCCCCGGCAGACCCGAGGTCTCCGGATAAATGCGATTGATACGTGCCCATTCGTCAGGTGGCAGCCTGGGTGCCGGCCGTAGGATGGCTTCGGCCAGCCTCCAGGCTTTCAGCCTTTTGAGCGGCTCGCTCGGCAAGGCGCGTGAGGACACCATCGATTTCCGATTCAACTTTCTGGCGCTCGTCGATGATGCGGGT
>CAMDAL010000313.1 GCA_945888565.1 Devosia equisanguinis
CGCCATGACCCTGCGGCCGGCGCCGACCTGACCGGCGGGGCCGAGCCCCAGGACCGCCAACCCTTCGTCCCAACCCACTCGGAGATCAAAACATCAGCCCACACCGCGATGAAAAAGGCGCAGCGCGAGCCCGCGCTCGCGGCTCACCCGGCCAGTATCGGAGATAGCCCCGCGTCAGTGTGAATAGGACGGGCTAAGGTCGGGGGCAGGCCTCTCGGAGGCTTACACGAAGGTCCGCTGTGGCGCAAAGTGGACGTAACCCAACCCTCTTGACACCCCCACCCCCTCGCGCTCATAAACCATCACAGATTTTTCGGAGCACATCCGTGCACAAGCTTATCGTAGTAGTGGGGCGCATCGGTCGCGTGGGGTAAAGGTCCCCGCGGATGGTTGATGCGCCGAAAACAAGGTCCCGAACGGGGCCTTTTTTATTGCCTGGGATTCCGGTGGAGCGCTCTGCGACGCCGGGAAGTGAAACAAGAGACCCCTCATCCGGCGCTGCCGCGCCACCTTCTTCCTCAAGAGGAGAAGGGAAGGGGAAGAGGAGTGGAGTGAGACGATGGCCGAGCAGATGACGGGCGCGGAAATGGTGATCCGGGCGCTGGACGAGCAGGGGGTCGAGCATATCTTCGGCTATCCCGGTGGCGCGGCGCTGCCGATCTATGATGCGCTGTTCCAGCAGGACAAGGTGCAGCACATCCTGGTCCGGCACGAGCAGGGCGCCGGCCACATGGCCGAGGGCTATGCGCGCTCGACCGGCAAGGTCGGCGTGGTGCTGGTGACATCGGGGCCGGGGGCGACCAATGTCGTCACCCCGCTCACCGATGCGCTGATGGACTCGGTGCCGATCGTCGTCATCACCGCGCAGGTGCCGACGGCGCTGATCGGCTCGGACGCGTTCCAGGAATGCGACACGGTCGGCATCACCCGCTCGTGCACCAAGCACAACTACCTGGTGAAGAACGTCGCCGACCTGCCGCGCGTGCTGCACGAGGCGTTCCACATCGCGCGGACCGGCCGGCCCGGCCCGGTGCTGATCGACATCCCCAAGGACGTGCAGTTCGCGATGGGCACCTATTACGGTGCCGACGAGATTTCGACGACGCGGCACAAGAGCTACCACCCGGCGACGGCTGGCGACACGGCGGCGATCGAGCGCGCGGTGGACCTGATGCTGCGCGCCGAGCGGCCGATCTTCTATACCGGCGGCGGGGTGGTGAATTCCGGCCCGGAAGCGAGCGAGAAGCTGCGCGAGCTCGCCGAGCTCACCGGCTTTCCGGTGACCTCGACGCTCCTGGGGCTCGGCTCGTTCCCCGGCTCCAACCCGCAGTGGATGGGCATGCTGGGCATGCACGGCACCTACGAAGCCAACATGGCGATGCATGACTGCGACCTGATGATCAATATCGGGGCGCGGTTCGACGACCGGATCACCGGGCGGCTCGATGCGTTCTCGCCCGGCTCGACGAAGATCCACGTCGATATCGACCCATCGTCGATCAACAAAAACGTGCGGGTGGACCTGCCGATCGTCGGCGATTGCGGACTGGTGCTCGAGGAGATGGTCCGCATCTGGCGCTCCAAGACCAACCAGCCGCGCACCGAGGCGATCGCGCCGTGGTGGGCTGAGATCGAGGGGTGGCGGGCGAAGAACTCGCTCGGGTTCCGCAACTCCGACACCACGATCAAGCCGCAGCACGCCGTGCAGCGGCTCTACGAGGCGACCAAGGGGCGCGACGTCTACATCACCACCGAGGTGGGGCAGCACCAGATGTGGGCGGCGCAGCACTTCCACTTCGAGCAGCCGAACCGGTGGATGACCTCGGGCGGCCTCGGCACGATGGGCTACGGCCTGCCGGCGGCGGTGGGCGTGCAGGTGGCGCATCCGGATGCGCTCGTCATCGATATCGCCGGCGAAGCCTCGGTGCAGATGACGATGCAGGAGATGTCGACAGCGGTGCAGTACCGGCTGCCGATCAAGATCTTCATCCTCAACAACGAACGCATGGGCATGGTGCGCCAGTGGCAGGACCTGCTGCATGGCGGGCGCTATGCGCATTCGTATTCGGAATCGCTGCCGGATTTCGTCAAGCTGGCCGAGGCCTACGGGGCCAAGGGCATCAAGTGCGATGACCCCAAGAAGCTCGACGCGGCGATCGCCGAGATGCTGGACTATGACGGTCCGGTGATCTTCGACTGCCTGGTCGAAAAGCACGAGAACTGCCTGCCGATGATCCCGTCGGGCAAGCCGCACAACGAGATGATCCTCCCCGATTTCGCGGAAGACATCGGCACAGTCATCGACGCCAAGGGACGCCAGCTGGTCTGAGGAGGCCCGACATGAACGCACATCTGCAGCCGAGCGGCTCGGCCTACTTTCTCGCCGCCGAAACCCAGAAGTCCGAGCGGCATACGCTTTCGGTGCTGGTCGACAACGAGCCGGGCATCCTCGCCCGCATCGTCGGGCTGTTCGCGGCCCGGGGCTACAATATCGACTCGCTGACGGTCTCAGAGACCGAGCACGAGAAGAACCTCAGCCGCATCACCGTGGTGACGGTGGCGACGCCCAAGGTGCTGACGCAGATCAAGCTGCAGCTCGAGCGGCTGGTGCCGGTGCACAAGGTTCACGACCTGACGGCCGAGGGCAAATCGCTGGAGCGCGAGCTGGCGCTGATCAAGGTCGGCGGCACCGGCGACCTCCGCGCCGAGGCGCTGCGGCTGGCGGATGCGTTCCGCGCGCAGATCGTCGACGCGACCACGGAGAGCTTCGTGTTCGAGGTGACGGGCAAGCCATCCAAGATCGACTCGTTCATCTCGCTGATGGTGCCGCTTGGGCTGATCGAAGTTGTGCGCACCGGGCTCGCGGCGATATCGCGCGGTGCCGAGGGGATGTAGGGCCGGGGGGCGGGACGGGTCGTCTGCCGCGCGGGCCTTGCCCGTCCCGCCGGTCGACGATTGGCCCGGTCGCGCGCAACAGGGTCAGGCCGGCTCGACGGCGGCCAGTACCTGCAGCATGAACCGGTACGGCAGGCTGCGATTGGCCAGCTGGTTCACGGTGCCGGAAAGGAACACGCGCTTTTCCGGGCTCCAGAAGGCGAAGGCGCCAGAGATGCCGGAGTGCCCGACAAGTTCGGGCTGTGGGGCGAAGGGCGAGAAGAACCACGGCAGCTTCAGCCGCATCACGCCCACGCCGTATTGGAGCGGAAAGAACACCGCCCGCCAGTCGAACAGCGCGGGCACATCCTCGGCCGGGAACAGCCGACCGTCGAAGAAGGCCCGGATGAACTCCAGCAACTCGGCCGAGCTGGACACGCCGCCCCCATCGAGGCGCGTACTCTCGATCGCCTGCGGAATGGCAGGCCGTGACGCGGAGTTGCGCAGCGGCAGCACTGCGGGGCGCGTGGAGGCCGTGTCGGCGTCGAACAGATAGGTCCGCGTCAGCGCGAGGCGATCGGCGATCCGAACCTTGACCAGTTGAGCGAGCGGCTGGTCCGTCACGCTTTCGATGACGCCTCCCAGCAACTGGTGGTTGGTGTCCGAGTACAGGGCCTTGCGCGCCTCCCCAGGCCGGAAATGCGGCGCAAGGTCGTGGCGGGTGGCCGCGAGGACATCATCGAGCGACCAGCGCGCGTCCGTCCCGGCGAGCAGGTTAGTGGCGAGCCGGGAACCGTCGCGACGCTTCTCCTCAAAATAGTCCGGCAGGCCCGATGTGTGAGAGAGCAGGTGCCGAACCGTGATCTCGCCGCTGAAGTCGCGGCCGCCGATCCGATGAAGGCCGGACAAGGTGGCAGCGCCGAGATACCTGGTTATCGGCTCGTCGAGTTCGAGCAGCCCCTCGGATCGCAACTGAAGCACCAGTGCGGTCGCGAACAGCTTGGTCGTGCTGGCGAGAAAGAACGGCGTCTGCGCATCGACAGGCCCGCCCACCTGCTGGCCGGCGGCCGCGTGGACCGTCTCGCCGGTCTTTTCGCAGAAGACGCTGACCGCGATCTCGTCGGCACCGGACTTGCGGTGCTGCCGCGCGACCACGCGGCCGACTTTCCGGCCAAGACTGCTGTCCGACATGTGCTGCCCCCGCCCGTCGGCCAGCGTTATAGCCTATCGTCATTCGGCTGGGAAACGGATGTCGAGCCATGTCAGATTGACGTTTGGTGTGCTGGTGCACTATATCACCAGCATACCGAGGGAGCAGTGTGATGAAGGCAGCAGTGGCCGAGCGGTACGGGCCGCCCGAAGTGGTGGTGATCCGCGACGTGGAAACGCCGGTGCCGGGGCCGGGCGACGTGCTGGTGCGGATTACCGCAACCACGGTCAACTCGGGCGATGCGCGGATGCGGGCGGCGCGCGTGCCCGAGGGCATGCGCACCTTGTTCCGGCTCTCCATGGGCTGGAACCGGCTGCGCCAGCCGGTCGGCGGGTTCGAGGCGGCAGGGGTGGTCGAGGCGGTCGGCGCTGCGGTTACCGGCTTCACTCCGGGTGACCGGGTGGTGGGCTCGCATGGGTTCAAGTTCCGGCTGCATGCGGAGAAGGGGCTGTTCACCGAAAAGGACGCGCTGGTGAAGATCCCGGCGGGACTGAGCGATACGGACGCGGTCTCGGTGCTGTTCGGCGGCGCCACGGCGCGCGTCTTCCTGCGCAAAGGTGGCCTCGGGCCGGGCAAGCGGGTGCTGATCAACGGCGCCTCGGGCGCCGTGGGGTGCGCCGCCATTCAGTTGGCCAAGCACGCCGGAGCCGAGGTG
>CAMDAL010000314.1 GCA_945888565.1 Devosia equisanguinis
CTCGCCGACGAGAGCCTGACCGGCCCCGATCTCGAGCGCGTGCAGGACCGGCTGAACCTGTGGCTCCGTCACCTGGTCAACACCCAGCTCGAAACCGTGCTGGCGCTCGAAGCTCCGGCCGATCTTGAGGGTGCCGCCCGTGGCCTCTCCTATCGGCTGTACGAGAACCTCGGCATCCTGCCGCGCAGTGCGGTAGCCGACGAGGTCAAGGCGCTGGACCAGGACGTGCGCGGCAAGCTGCGCAAGCTCGGCGTCAAGTTCGGCGCCTACCACATCTACGTACCGCAGAGCCTGAAGCCAGCGCCGCGCGAAGTGGCGCTGATCCTCTACGCGCTCAAGCATGGCGGCGTCCGCCAGCCAGGCATCAGCGAACTGCCGCACATCGTGCTGTCGGGCCGCACCAGCTTCCTGATCGACCCCGAGGTCAACCCCAAGCTCTATGAACTCGCGGGCTTCAAGGTCGCCGGCCGCCGCGCCGTGCGCGTCGATATCCTCGAGCGCCTCGCCGACATCATCCGGCCGCTGATCGCCCTCAACCCGGTGACCCATCAGGGCCAGTTGCCGGCCGGTGCCGCCGAAGGCAACGGCTTCCGCGTCACCGTCGAGATGACCTCGCTGCTCGGCACCGCCGGCGAGGACTTCGCCTCGATCCTCAATTCGCTGGGCTACCGCCTCCGCCGCACCCCCAAGGTCGCGGCACCGGCCATCGAGGCTGCACCGGCAGAGCCAGTCGAGGCGGCCGCGCCGATCGCCACCGACACCACGGCAGCCGAGGCTGTCGAAGGCTCGTCCGTCGCGGCCACCGCCAGCGAAACCGCCGAACTCGCCGAAGCGACCGCCGATCTCGGCGCGCCGGCACCCGCCGAGGCTACCCCGGTCGAGACCCTCGCTGTCGAAGCCCCCGCCGCCGAAGCAGCAGCGCCTGCCGAGCCCGAGTTCGACGAAGTCTGGTTCCCCGCCGGCCGCCGGCCCGAGACTCCGCGCCACACCGGCCCGCGCCACAGCCGTGGCAACCGCCCGGCCGCCGAAGGCGGCGAGGCGGCTGCGGCTCCGGCCGATGGCGCCGAACGCCCGCGCAACCCGCGGCGCCCGGACCGTGATGCCGGCAGCGATGGCAAGCAGGGCAACCGTCCGCGCTTCGAGGGCCGCCGCAACGGTCCGCCCACCGGCCAGCGCGAGGAAGGTGGCGCCAAGCCGGCCTTCGACAATCGCGGCGGCAAGCCCGCTGGTGGCAAGCCGGTGGGTGGAAAGCCCGGCGGCAAGCGCTTCGAGAAGCCACGCGACGACTGGCGTGAACATCGTCCGCGCGAGGACCGCAAGCCGGCCGTCGTCGATCCGAATTCACCGTGGGCCGCGCTCGCCGCCTTGCGCAACCCCAAGGCCGAGTAGGCTGGCGAGGCACTGGGCTTGGAGAAGCAACGGCTCGACAAATGGCTGTTCTTCTCGCGTGCCGTGAAGTCGCGTACCCTGGCGCAGGAGCTGATCGAAACCGGCGCCATCCGCGTCAACTCCGAGCGCACGGAACGGACCGACCACAAGGTCGGTCCGGGCGATGTGCTGACCATGACCGTACACGAGCGGCTGCTGGTCTGGCGCATCGTGGATGCCGGCGAGCGCCGCGGCCCCGCCACCGAAGCCGCCGGCCTCTACGAGGACCTCTCGCCCCCACCCCTGCCCCGCGAACAGCAGATCGCGCCACACGCCGCCCGTGAAGCCGGTGCTGGCCGCCCCACCAAGAAGGAACGGCGCGATACCGATCGATGGCTCGATGGCGCAGAAGACTAGACGTTCAGAAAATCCAGCGGACGCCGGCGGTGGGCGTAGCGCGGCGTGAACCGCAGCACGCTGCGGCGGATGGCCAGGGCCTCGCCATAGGCGCCGGGCTCCGCCCAGACCTCGGGTGGCAGCCCCGGCCAGGTCGCCACGACCGCCCCGGACTGTCGCAACCCGGCGAGGGACTCGGCGGCCAGCGCCGGGCTCACAGCCCGGAAGCCGAGCATGTAGGGGGTTGCCTCGGGATGCCGCGGCAGAGGCGTCAGGCCGGCCCGGCTGCGCAACCCGATCTCGATCGCCGCTACAGTCTCCGCCTCGCGGTCCGCGATGGCACCGGCGCCCGCCCGCCCCTGTCGGACGATTCGGCGACGGCTGAACGCACTCATCCACACCCGAGAATCGAGCGGCAACTGACGGGGCTCATCGTCGAGGTGAACCGGAGGCAACGGCCCGGTGTGGGGACGCCGCGGCACGAGGCGGTCGCGGAGCGCCAACGCCCGCCAGCGCAAAGTGTTGTGAGCGCCGCCCGGGTCGAGCCGGGCCGCAACGCTTCGCACCTCGCTTGCCAGGCCCTCGCCGCGCGCCACCAGTATCCCGGCGTCAGGCACCTCGAAGTACTTCCGCGGGCTGTATGCAACGAAGTCGCCGAACCTGCCCACTTCGCCGACCGGCCGCAACACATGCGCAGCATCCTCGAGCAGCAGCGATCCAACCCGCCGGCAGAATGCCTGCGCCTCCCCTGCCTCGTTCTCGACCCCGAAGAAATGAGGCAAAACGAAGAGGTGCGGTGCCCCCGAATCGGCCATCTGCTCGATCATCGCCCAATCCGGAGCCATATCGTCGCGCACGGGAAAGAACCGCAGCCGGGCTCCGCCCTGTCGCAGCGGGCCAAGGGCGTTTTCGCAGTAGTATGCCGGAACCCAGACCTCCGGCGCTGCGACGCCGCGCCGAGCGAGGAGCGCCATGATGACGGTGAGCGCATGTGTCGCGCGGGACAGCGCGAAGGTCTCCCCCGCATCACGCTGCCAGATCGCCGCCAGTTCAGATCCTGCCAGCCACGGTTCCCTGAAGCTCACCCCGCCGCCCTCAGCTGTGTCTGTAAGGCTGCCGCGCCCCGCACTGCAGCCCGGGTTCCACAGTGCGACAACAGCCCTGCTGCCCGCTCCCTTGCGAGGCTGCGCAAAAACCGCTAGCAACCGCCTCAGGTCCGATACTCATCGTCTGCGGGCCGGAACGCAAGACCCAGCGCGTAAGACATCCGAGCAGGAACGCTCACTGACATGACCTATATCGTCACGGACAACTGCATCAAGTGCAAGTACATGGACTGCGTCGAAGTATGTCCGGTGGACTGCTTTTACGAAGGCGAAAACATGCTCGTCATCCATCCTGACGAATGCATCGATTGCGGCGTCTGCGAGCCGGAATGCCCGGCTGAAGCCATCAAGCCCGACACCGAAGGCGGTCTCGACAAGTGGCTGGAGATAAACTCCAAATACGCATCCGCCTGGCCGAACATCACCGAGAAGCGCGATGCGCCCTCCGATGCCAAGGAGTGGGACGGCGTCGAGGGGAAGTTCGACAAGTACTTCTCGGAAGCTCCGGGCGAGGGCGACTGATCGTCGTTTCGACTTCACATCGCTGTCATGGTTAACCATTTGCGAACGGTGCCCGGCGGGCACCGGGCGGCTTGATTCGTTCTTTTTGATTTTGCTGAAATTTTGTGCTAGGGTGCACAAATGAATGGAGCTTGCCCGTCAGCCAGAGCGTGCCGTTAGGCACCCTTTTTTTTGACATCAGCAATAGTTGGGCGCAATCGGCCGTTGGCGCGGTCCACTCGATTGCGGGACATGCCGTTCTGTCTTCCTGCAGCAGGGGGAGACGGGTCAAGTAACAACAAGGGCCTGCCCTCCGCGAAGGGACTGGTCCGTCGGCGGCGTTAGATAGGAGTATCCCCAATGGTCACCAAGAAGACAGTGACGCGCCTCGGCTTCCGGACTGGCGAGTATATCGTCTATCCGGCCCATGGCGTCGGACTGATCACCTCGATCGAGGAGCAGGAAGTCGCCGGGCTGACGCTCGAACTCTTCGTCATCTCGTTCGAACAGGACAAGCTGACCCTGCGCGTCCCCGTGGCCAAGATCAAATCTGTCGGCATGCGCAAGCTGGCCGAAGATGCTGAAGTGACCAAGGCGCTCGAAACCGTCACAGGCCGCGCCCGTGTGAAGCGCACCATGTGGTCGCGCCGCGCCCAGGAATACGAAGCGAAGATCAACTCGGGCGACCTCATCGCCATCTCCGAAGTGGTGCGCGACCTGTTCCGCTCGGACGACCAGCCCGAGCAGAGCTATTCCGAGCGCCAGCTGTTCGAGCAGGCCATGGACCGCATGAGCCGCGAAGTCGCTTCGGTCAACAAGCTGACCCTCACCGAGGCCATCCAGCTGATCGAGAAGAACCTCGCCAAGTCCCCCCGCCGCGGCCCCAAGTCGGAAGCCGACACCGAAGGCGAGGAAGCTGCGGCGTAAGCCGCTTGGCAGTGATGATTGCAGGAGGGCCGGTCGCAGGACCGGCCCTTTTGCTTTTCAGGTCGATCTGGCATTGTAGGGCAATGGTGATGACCCTCGAAATCTCCGACAGTCTCAAGGCCCGCCTCGAAGCGATCGCGGCGAGAACAACGATGTCGCCGTCTGAACTCGTCGACGACGCTTTGACGAAAGGCTACTCCCTGGAGTGGCTCGAGCGCTCGTTGGACAGGGTCGAGAGGGCCAAGGAGCAAGCAGCGCGGGGTGAGTTTGCTACCGCCGACGACCTTGCACGGGTTGTCAACAAGTACCGCCCGACTTGATGCAGGTCGTCTGGACTCCCTCGGCCATTTCGAGGCTTGAGGAGATTCAGGACTTCATCGCGCAGGATAGCCCCCAGTCGGCCTACCGGGTGGCAGTGGAGATAACCAGCC
>CAMDAL010000315.1 GCA_945888565.1 Devosia equisanguinis
TGCGCTGGCGGAGAGGTGGGTCCCAGCTTTCGCAGGGATGACAGCGTGGTGGTGGTGCAAGATCCTGCCATGCCAGAAACACTAGGGGTGGGCAGCGTAACTGCCCACCCCCAAAATGGATGCCAATATAGGGCGGATTACTTCAGGAAGTCGTTGGTCTTCAGCCAGTCGATGGCGACGTCCTTGGCGGCCTCGCCCCCGACCTGGATGCGGCCGTTGAGCGTCTGCAGCGTGGCGAGGTCGAGCTTGGCGAACACCGGCTTCAGCAGCTCTTCGATCTGCGGGTTGGCCTGAAGTACCGCCTCGCGGATGATGGGGGCCGGCTCGTAGACAGGCTGCACGCCCTTGTCGTCAGCGACAACCACAAGGCCTGAAGGCGCAATGCCGCCATCGGTGCCGTAGACCATGGCGGCGTTGACGCCGTTGGTCTGTTGCGCGGCGGCAGCGATGGTCGCGGCAGTGTCACCGCCCGAGAGGGTTACCAGCTGCTCGGGCTTCAGGGTAAAGCCATAGACTTCCTGGAACTTCGGCAGCGCGGCCGGGGAGGAGACGAACTCGGCAGAGGCGGCCAGCTTGATCTCGCCACCGCCGGCTATGTAGGCGCCCAGCTCGGTGAAGGTCGTCAGAGAGTTGGCATCGGCAATGTCCTTACGGACGGCCACGGCCCAGGTGTTGTTCGCCGGAGCCGGCGCCAGCCAGACGATCTTGTTCGCGTCGTAGTCGAGCTTCTTGGCCTCTTCGTAAGCCTTGGCGGCGTCGTTCCAGAGCGGATCGTCGGCCTTGTTGAAGAAGAACGCGGCGTTGCCGGTATATTCGGGGTAGATGTCGATCTGGCCGGCGGTGATCGCCTCGCGCACCACCGGGGTGCCACCGAGCTGGATCTTCTCGGTCACGGCGATGCCGTTGGCCTGCAGAACCTGGCTGATGATGTTGCCGAGCAGCCCGCCCTCTGTATCGATCTTGGAGGAGACGACGACCTGGGCGTTCGCCGCAGTCACCGTGAAGGCCAGCACCGCGACGGTGCCAAGCAATTTCTTCGAAAGCATGATGGTCTCCTTGTTGTCCCGCACCGGCAAGCTGACCCTCGGTGTGGAATCTGGCGGGCCAAGCTATACGAAAGCCGAAGGAAATCTATTCCCCGGCGTACTAAGTGATCGGCCCAAAGCGAATGACTCGTCCAGCTCAGGCAGGAGGAAAAGCAGTTCAGCCATGGCCGGTTCCGACCCAAGGTCGTTGTCTGCACCAATACCCACCAGCGGCGGTGGGACGGGTGGGCGAGCAGCAAGCAGCGCAGGGTAAGACCGAAGCGCGGCGCCAGCGCGCGCGAGCAGCAGACCCCCGTGTGAAAGCGGCGTTGACGCTGCGGACATTGGCTCTCAGAGACGGTACATCCTGCAGTAAGTGCTAGCGCTCTGCTCCCGGCAACGGATAGCGCTCGACCTCGCGCAACAGTTCGATGAACGCGTCGACCGCAGTCTCAACCGTGACCCGCCCCTTGTCGGCCGTGCCCAGATGCGCCTCGCCCGCCGCGCCGAGCGGGTGGATGTCGCTGGCGATCCAGGCGTAGCTGGTCGCCCCGGTGGGCCGCATGTACTTGTAGGCCTGCTCGTCACGGGCAGCCACGGAGGGGTAATCCTGCAGCTTGTCGGTGTTGACCAGTTCTGGCCGCAGATGCATCACCACCGAGGTCTCGCTGTCGCCGCCGTGGATGCCGTGGCGGTTCTCAATGTCGGAGTAGAGATCCTTCGGCCAGTAATGGCTCCAGCCGGTCTTCACCGCCAGCATGTCCGCCTTTACCCGCAGCTCGCGCGCCACGATGTCGAGGATCGACACGTTGCCGCCGTGGGAATTGACGAACACCACCTTCCTGACTCCGGCCCGTGCGATCTCGAGCCCGATCTGCGTCCAGGCATCGATCAGGTTGGTGGCGGTGTGGCTCAGCGTGCCCGTCTGCCAGATATGCTCGTTGGACTTGCCGATCGCCTGCACCGGCAGGATGCGGATATCGATATCGCGAGGCGCGCGCTCGATCAGCAGGTCGAGGTGGCCCTGGTTGATAATGGTGTCGGTACCGACCGGCAGGTGCGGGCCATGCTGTTCGATGGCCGCAGTGGGGAACACCGCGATCGTCTTCATCGGATCGAGGCCATGGAAATCGAAGGCGGAAAAGTCATTCCACCAGATCTTGCGGTAGGTCATTTGAGGTGGTCCAAGTTCAGCCGGGTGTCGCGGCGATGGCTTCGATCTCGACGACGAACTCCTCGCGGGTGAAGCCGCCCACGATCATCAGGGTGGATGCCGGATACGGCTCCGCGAACAGGCCGTTGCGTACGTCCATGTAGCCGCGCATGTGCTCGCGGCCGGTCACATAGGCATTGAGCCGCACCACATCCCTTAGCCCCATTCCGGCCTCGGCGAGAATCGCGGCAATGTTGTCGAAGGCGACTCGCGCCTGGCCGGCAGCACCGGCGGGAATCACGCCATACTTGTCGATGCCGAGCTGGCCCGAGGTGAACACGAAGCGCGAGCGCGAGCTCACCTCGATTCCGGGGCTGTAGGGCGCGAATGGCGGATGAACGGAGCTTGGCGAAAGCGGCTTATGCACAGGGGCCCCCGAAGTATATGCTCAGCTAAGCGCCAAACCGCGTGGAAGGAAAGCCCCAATCTGAGCTACCCTGCCTAAAGCAAAGGCAGTTCGCGGAATGGCGCATTTTTGGGCTTCCTTTTTATCCGCCTTAGCGGAATGAATGGCTTTGTGTGCCCAAGGGCACGGCAACAGATCGATGGCACCGGATGGGGGACCTATCGTCCGGGCAACAGGGAGACTGAAATGGTCGACTTCAACAAGATCCTGGCCGCTGGGCTGGTAACACTGGCCTTGGGGACTACCGGCGCGGTCGCGCAGGACAAGGTCAGCTACGGCACCAACTGGCTGGCCCAGGCCGAGCACGGCGGCTTCTACCAGGCCGTTGCCGATGGCACCTACGCCAAGTACGGCCTCGAGGTCACCATCCGCCAGGGTGGGCCGCAGGGCGCCAACCGCTCGCTGCTGATCGGCGGCCAGATCGACTTCTACATGGGCGGCATGACTACCGCGATCGACGCGGTGAAGGAAGGCATCCCGACCCTCACCATCGCCTCGATCTTCCAGAAGGACCCGCAGGTGCTGATGGCCCATCCGGATGCCGGTTTCGAGAAGTTCGAGGACCTCGCGGGCGCCTCCAAATACATTCTGTCGAAGGACGGGTTCATCTCGTACTTCAGCTGGATGAAGTCGGCCTACCCGGCGTTCGTAGACGAGAAGTTCGAGCCCTACACCTTCAACCCCGCGCCGTTCATCGCCGACAAGATGTCGATCCAGCAGGGCTACGTGACCTCCGAGCCGCTCGAGATCGAGAGGCAGGCCGGGTTCAAGCCGCAGGAATTCCTGCTGGCCGACAACGGCTTTGCGCCCTACTCCACCACCATCGAAGTGATGAAGCCCTGGTATGACGCCAACCAGGACGTCGCCAAGCGCTTCGTCGAAGCTTCGATCATCGGCTGGTATAACTATCTCTACGGCGACAACGCCGCGGCCAACGCCCTGATCAAGACCGACAATCCGGACATGACCGACGAGCAGATCGCGTTCGGCATTGCCAAGATGAAGGAACTGGGCATCGTCGTGTCGGGCGACGCTGAAGCCAACGGCATCGGCTGCATGACCGCGGACCGCTGGAACGGCTTCTACGAGCAGATGAAGGCCGTCGGCCTGTTCCCCGAAGGCCTCGATGTCTCGCAGGCCTATAGCCTCGATAACGTATGCCAGGGTGTTGGCAAGGACCTCGTAAAGTAAGACAAGCGATCCTCTCGGCGCGGGCATGGAGCCCGCGCCGTTCGACCCTAACCTGGGCAATTCGATTTGACTGATACTTCAGCCGCCACTTCTGCGCAGCGTTCCGCCGGTGCGTCCCGTCTCGTCGTTTCGATGCGGAACGTTTCCAAGGTATTTTCCAACGGCACGCTGGCGCTCAAGGACATGTCGCTCGACGTCCAGCGCGGCGAGTTCCTCAGTCTGCTCGGCCCATCCGGCTGCGGCAAGTCCACGGCGCTGCGCATTATCGCAGGTCTGGGTAGTGCCTCCACTGGCAGCATCGACTGGCCCTCGAGCCAGATCAATTCCAAGGGACTGCCGCAGGGCGATATCGGCTTCGTGTTCCAGGAACCGACGCTGATGCCGTGGCAGACGGTGTTCGGCAACGTGTACCTGCCATTGCGGCTGAACCGCGTCAGCAAGGCCGAGGCCCGGCCGCGGATCATGGAAATGCTGGCCTCGGTGGGCCTCGCCGATTTCGCCGATGCCTATCCGCGCGAACTCTCGGGCGGCATGAAGATGCGCGTCTCCATCGCCCGCGCGCTGGTGACCAAGCCCAAGCTGCTGCTGATGGATGAACCCTTCGCGGCGCTCGACGAGATCACCCGGCAGAAGCTCAACGACGACGTGCTGCGCCTGTGGAAGCTGTCGGGCGTGACCGTAATCTTTGTCACCCACTCGGTGTTCGAGAGCGTCTACCTCTCCAACCGCATCGTGGTGATGAAGGCCCGGCCCGGCCAGGTCTTCGCCGACCTGCCGCTCGACAATTCCGGCGAACGCACTGCCGAGTACCGGACGTCGGAAGCCGATCGGGCCGCGACCCACGAGGTTTCGACGGCACTGCACGACGCCATTCACGCCGGCGGGG
>CAMDAL010000316.1 GCA_945888565.1 Devosia equisanguinis
AGGCTGGCTGTTCTGCCAGCCGCCAGTTGTTGGAACGGCCTTGTTGGCCACCGCATCGCTGCAGGCGCTGACGATCGCGCGCACCGCCGGGTCGGCCTCGGCCGCAAGCTCGAACGCCATGGCAGGCGCTGCAAGCAGGCCAACCGCCGTCACCACTGCCAGCATTGCGGCGCGACGAGCCATCAAGCGCGCCCCTTCTGAAGCTCGGCCTTAATTTCGGCCAGCAGGAGGTTTGTTCGTTCCTGGGCCGCGATACTGTCGCGTGCCAACTGGGCCATGTCGTTGGTTCGCCGCCTGGTGTAGCTCAGGCCAACCACTATCGCCGCCAAGACGATCAGGTACGGCAACCAGATGTTCAGCAGCTGGAGGACGACGGGAGGCATCAGCCGCGCCCCTTCACCGCCGCGACGATCTTCTGGGCCGCGTCGTCGAGGTCGTCGGCCGAAATCACGTCGAGGCCGGACTGGTTGAGGATGGCCTTGCCTTCGGCAACGTTGGTGCCTTCGAGGCGGACCACCAGCGGCACCTTGAGGCCGACTTCCTTCACCGCGGCGATCACGCCCTCGGCGATGATGTCGCAGCGCATGATGCCGCCGAAGATGTTGACGAGGATGCCCTGCACCGCCGGATCGGCCGTGATGATCTTGAAGGCTGCCGTCACCTTCTCCTTCGATGCACCGCCGCCCACGTCGAGGAAGTTGGCGGGCTCGGCGCCGTAGAGCTTGATGATGTCCATGGTCGCCATGGCGAGGCCGGCGCCGTTGACCATGCAGCCGATATTGCCGTCGAGCGCCACATAGGCGAGGTCGTACTTGGACGCCTCGATTTCCTTGGCGTCCTCTTCGGAGAGGTCGCGCAGGTCCTTGAGGTCGACGTGGCGGAAGCCGGCGTTGTTGTCGAAGCTCACCTTGGCATCGAGGACGCGCAGGTGGCCGTCGGTCATGACGATCAGCGGGTTGACTTCGAGCAGGCTCATGTCGGTCTCGGTGAAGGCCTTGTAGAGCGCCGGGAACACCGACTTGCCGTCCTCGGCCGCGGCACCGTCGAGCTTGTATGCCGAGACGATCTTCGCCACGTCCGCGTCGGTCACGCCGGCGGTCGGGTCGATGTCGACGGTGATGATCCGCTCGGGCGTGTCATGCGCCACCGTCTCTATGTCCATGCCGCCTTCGGTGGAGACCACGAATGCAACGTGGCCGGTGCTGCGATCGACCAGCAGCGAGCAGTAGAGCTCGCGGGCGATGTCGGCGCCGTCCTCGATGTAGAGGCGGTTCACCTGCTTCCCGGCCGGGCCGGTCTGCTTGGTGACGAGAGTGTTGCCGAGCATGTCCCTGGCGTTCTGCGCGACTTCCGCCGCCGATTTCGCGAGGCGTACGCCGCCCTTGGCGTCCGGCGGCAGTTCCTTGAATTTGCCCTTGCCGCGCCCGCCGGCATGGATCTGGCTCTTCACCACATAGAGCGGACCGGGCAGTTGGGCTGCCGCAGCTTCGGCTTCGGAGGCGTCAAAGATCGCCACGCCATCCGCCACCGGCAGCCCGTAGGTCTTGAGCAGCGCCTTGGCCTGATGCTCGTGAATGTTCATATGGGGCTCCTTGCCTCAGTCCGAGGGCGGTTGGTTCGCGCCGTTGAAGCCCAGCACCAGTTCACTGGCGCCAGGGGCGATCACGACGGGGTCGATGGAACAATCGAAGGTGGGCGCCATGGCGCCGATGCCGCGGGCCATGCCGTTGGCCTGCTCGAGCCGGGCGTCGACGACGCCGATCACGCAGCCATCCTGCGCTTCGGTGTTGATGCGGGAAATTACCAGCGCCTGCGCCTCACGGCCATCGACGCTGATGGAGTAGCGAAGGATCGCGGCCTGCGGCACGCCCCTGGCGTCACTGAGCCACTCGACTGTCTCGCCGATAGTGTTGAAGGCCGAGAACGTCTCGAAGTTCTCGCCCTTCATCCCGTAATCGACATCGAGCCGGGCATCCCCCTCGGAAACGAAGACGTCGAGCCCGTCGAGGCCGGGGCAGCGCAGGTCGGCGCCGCCATCCTCGTAGGTCTCTAGCGTCTCGCACTCAGCGAAGTCGATCTTCGTATATGTGCTTGCGGCCTGCACACCGCTGCCCATCAGGACAGCGGTGGCGGCGAGCAACAACGAAACGACGCGCATGGCGGCCGCCTTGCGGGGGAACGGCATCAGGCGAGCTTCGGCGCGATCTTCTTGCACGCGTCGGTGAGGCCAGTGACCGAAGCCACCGACTTGTCGAACGCCTTCTGCTCGGCCGACGACAGCGAGATTTCGACGATGCGCTCGACGCCACCGGCACCGATGATCACCGGCACGCCGACATAGGTGTCCTTCACGCCGTATTCACCCTTGAGGTAGGCGGCGCAGGGCAGCACGCGCTTTTTGTCCTTGAGGTAGCTCTCGGCCATCTCGATGGCGGACATGGCGGGGGCGTAGAAGGCCGAACCGGACTTCAGCAGGCCGACGATCTCGGCGCCACCATCACGGGTGCGCTGAATGATCGATTCCAGCTTTTCCTTGTCCATCCAGCCCATCTTGACGATGTCGGGGAGCGGGATGCCGGCAACCGTCGAGTAGCGCGCCAGCGGCACCATCGAGTCGCCATGACCGCCGAGCACGAAGGCGGTGACGTCCTCGACCGAAACCTTGAGCTCTTCAGCGAGGAAGTAGCGGAAGCGAGCCGAATCGAGCACGCCGGCCATGCCGACGACGCGGTTGGCGGGGAGACCCGAGAACTTCTGCAGCGCCCACACCATCGCATCGAGCGGGTTGGTGATGCAGATGACGAAGGCGTCCGGCGCATACTTGGCGAGGCCGGCGCCCACCTGCTCCATCACCTTGAGGTTGATCTCGAGCAGGTCATCGCGGCTCATGCCGGGCTTGCGCGGCACGCCGGCGGTGACGATCACCACGTCGGCGCCTTCGATGTCCTTGTATTCGGTGGTCCCCTTGAGGGTGGAATTGAAGCCCTCGACGGGGCCGGACTGGCTGAGGTCGAGCGCCTTGCCGGCGGCCACGCCATCCATGATATCGAACAGGACGACGTCACCAAGCTCCTTGGTCGCCGTGAGCAGCGCCAAAGTGCCGCCAATCTGCCCCGCACCGATCAGAGCGATCTTCTTGCGCGCCATCCGAGAACCCCGTTTTTCTTATGCTGGAAATTGCGCGCCCCTATTAACCCCAAGGGGCGCTCCCGGCAAGTCAGCCGTTGGACGGTAAACGGTCTGTGCGCTGGGCGCATGGCATAAACGGGTCTGACTTACGCCATCCGTCGGCGGCGTTCTTCCATCTGCTGCACCATCAGTTGCGCCCGGGTGAGCGGCTGGTGGCGCTCGAGGCGCATCGGGGTGGGCTCGAAGGCACCTGGGTCGCGCGGGTCGGGGCCGTATTTCTGGGCTTCGTATTCGGGGCCCTTGATGGCGGTGAGATAGAACAACCACAGGCCGCCGATCAGCGGGATCAGCGCGATCCAGTACCACCAGCCGGACTTGCCGGAGTCATGCAGGCGGCGCACCGTCAGCGTCAGGCCCGGCACGATATGCACGAACGTCGCGAACAGCAGGACCGGACCGAAAACCCGGTCAGGTCGCCAGTAGCCAAGCAGTTCGTAGTCGATCCAGAACGCCCCGCAGAGCGCGACCAGCGAGCCAAGCGAATACCACCAGTACTCGCGCCGCGACGACCGGCCACCCAACTCGAAATAGCGCAGCATCGAGCCGAAATAGTTGTTCACCGGAACCACCCTCATCTACTTCCCGGCAGATGATGGCACGCCCCGGTAAAACATGCCCCCACAGGCTATTTCAAATTTTACTCAGGCCGTTGCCGGAACGTTGGCACTGTCGCGATGCGCCGCGGCCAGGTATTCCTCAGACTGCATTTCGATGAGACGCGACACGCAGCGCGCGAACTCCGCCTTCGTCTTGTCGTCGCGGCCCAGGTCGTCGAGCGGCACGGCAAAGCTGGCGGCCAGCTTCACGCCCCGGTCGTAGAGCGTATCGACCAGCAGGATGAACCGCTTGCTGGCATCGGTGCGGGTCCGGTCGAACTGCGGCACGTGCTCGATCATCAGCGCGTCATAGGCATGGCTGAGCTTGACATAGTCGCGTGCGCCGAGCGGCCGTTCGCACAACTGGGCGAACGAGAAGCGCGCCGCCCCCATCGCCTGCCGTGGCACAGGGATGGAGCGCCCGAGCGAGCGCAACTCGCCCGGCTCTCCCGCCACGCCGCCAGTGAGTCGCAGCCACAGCCGGTCCATTTCGGCATCGACGTCGGGGCCGGAGCCGAAGTGGTAGACTTCCTCGCCCTCGAACTTCAGGCGGCGGTAGTCAGTCGGTCCGTCGAGTTCGACCACGTCGCAGCGCGCCTTGAGCTCGGCGATGAAGGGCAGCACCAGCTGGCGATTGAGGCCGTGTTCGTAAAGATCGTCCGGCCTTGTATTGGAGGTTGCCACCACCGTCACCCCGCCGGCCCAGAGCTGGCCGAACAGCCGCCCCAGCAGCATGGCGTTGGTGATGTCCTGCACCTGGAACTCGTCGAGGCACAGCAGCTTCACCTCATCAAGCAGCGGCCTCGTGACCGCGGCGACCGGGTCGGCATCGCCCCGCCCGTGCTCCGACTTGCGGAACGTGGTGATGGCGGCGTGCATCTCATCCATGAACTC
>CAMDAL010000317.1 GCA_945888565.1 Devosia equisanguinis
GCGCACCCGGCGTTTCGGCTTCCCAGTCAGGAAGGGAAAGGAAGCTCTGCGGCAGGACCCCTCCGGTTGCACGGGAGATGAACTTGTCTCGGCCAAGCAGAACGATATCCTCGCAGCGCGTGAGGCCGACCGACAGCTGACCGGTCTCCCTTGGCAGTGCCAGCAAACTGGCGGGTGGAGAGACTCTGCCGTAAACCTGCGGCGGGATGATCGGCTCTGAGGGCGAAACATGCCGCGCCACCACCTGACCAAGCGCGGAGGCTGGCGCCAGCGGCCACGGCGGGGGAGGCACCCGCCTGGCGACCGGAGTGACAAGCGCAGTTAGCCACCACCGAAGGGTGCGGCCTACGCCACGCACACTCTTGGCGAGTTTCGTCGACCCCAGCCCCAACACTTCACCTCTTTTGGTGCCAACCGACGTTGAGGGTCCAAGGAGCCGCCTGAAGGCAGCTCCCTGCTTTCCCTGACGCTGGGGGTCAGCCCGCCAGTGCACCCTGTGCCGCCGCGCCGCGTTCGAGCAGCAGGCGGTTGTATGCGTTGATATAGGCGCGCGCCGAAGCCACCAGCGTGTCGGGTTCGGCGGCGTTGCCCGAGACGATGCGGCCGTTCATCTCGAGGCGGACATGCGCGCTCGCCTGAGCGTCGGTGCCGCCGGTGACGCCGTCGATGGCGTAGAGCACCAGGTGCGGGTCCTTCCCCACGGCCTGCTTGATGGCGTTGAAGATGGCGTCGACCGAGCCGGTGCCGTCGAAGGTCGCCTTCACTTCCTCGCCGTCGATGGCGATGGTGATGTCGCAACGGTGCACGCCGCCCGTCTTGGAGATGACCTCCATGTCGACCAGCTTGATGCGATCATCGACCGAGCCGGCTTCGTCATCGACCAGCGCGACGATATCGGCGTCGTAGACGTGCTTCTTGCGGTCGGCGAGGTCCTTGAAGCGCTGGAACGCCTCCTGAAACGCATTGTCGCCCAGCTCGTAACCCATTTCCTTCAACTTATCCTTGAAGGCGGCACGGC
Source organism: Devosia equisanguinis (assembly GCA_945888565.1). GTDB lineage: Bacteria > Pseudomonadota > Alphaproteobacteria > Rhizobiales > Devosiaceae > Devosia_A > Devosia_A equisanguinis_A. Next base: position 1,019 of record CAMDAL010000317.1, read on the forward strand.
CCGAGTGCTTGCCCATCACCAGAGTGGTTTCCTTGATGCCGACCGAAGCCGGCGTCATGATCTCGTAGGTCTGCGCGTTCTTTAGCATGCCATCCTGATGGATGCCGCTTTCATGCGCGAAGGCGTTCTTGCCCACGATCGCCTTATTGTACTGCACGGGGAAGTTGGCGGCCGCAGAGACGATACGGCTGGCGCGGCTGAGGTGCGTCGAGTCGATCTCGGTATCGAAGGGCATGGCGTCACCACGGGTGCGCAGCGCCATCACCACTTCCTCGAGCGCCGCGTTGCCGGCCCGCTCGCCCAAGCCATTGATGGTGCACTCGATCTGCCGCGCCCCGCCGCGGACGGCCGCCAGCGAGTTGGCGACAGCGAGGCCGAGGTCGTTGTGGCAGTGCGCCGAGAAGATCACCTTGTCGGCGCCCGGCACGCGTTCGATGATCGAGCGGAACATCGCCTCGTGCTCGTCGGGTATGGCGTAGCCGACAGTATCGGGCAGGTTGATGGTCGTGGCGCCGGCCTTGATGGCCAGTTCGACGCAGCGCGCCAGATAGTCGAGCGGTGTGCGGGTCGCGTCCATGGCGCTCCACTCGACGTTGTCGGTCAGGTTGCGGGCCTGCGCCACAGTGACGGAGATGATCTCCAGCACCTGCTCCTCGGTCTTCTTCATCTGGTGCGCCAGATGGATCGGCGAGGTGGAGACAAAGGTGTGGATACGGCCGCGCTTCGCAAACCGGATCGCCTCGCCGGCTCGGGCGATGTCGCCGGGGATGGCGCGGGCGAGACCGGCAACCACCGCATTCTTCACCTGCTTGGCGACGGCGACGACCGCCTCGAAATCGCCGTTCGAGGCGATCGGGAACCCGGCCTCGATGATGTCGACGCCCATGTCGTCGAGGGCCTCGGCCACCTGCAGCTTTTCTTCCAGCGTCATGGTGGCGCCGGGGCTCTGCTCGCCGTCGCGCAGCGTGGTGTCGAAGATGTAGACGCGGTCTTTATTGGAGGCGGTAGTGGTCATGCTTCAGTCCTGACGAAAACGGCCGGGGAAGAATCGCGCGCGGCCGGACAAATTCTGTTCGGTTGCCTGTCGTAATCCCCTGACCACCCGTCCGCCATCGCGGACTGCCGGTACTCAGGGGCTGATAAGAAGGAGAAGCAGGGCCGCCGGTAGCAGCAGCAAAGACGCGGCAACGATCAGCCGGCTCTGGCGAGCCTTCTGTTCGGCGGCGGCAATGGCAATGGCGCGAGAGCGCTGCATGGCGAGTTTCCGTTTACATTCGGAACAGTGCTGCAAATCTCCGCGCTTGGCAAGGCGGATATGGCGAGAGGTGTACGGTCCGTTACTTAGTTGAATGCGAGGACCGCGAACACCATGATTGCGGCCAGCGAGAGCACAGCGATCCAGCGGCCGATCCGCACCCGGCGCGCCGCGGAAGCGTCGCCCTCACGCATCTTTCGCGCCGATATCGCCGAGGTAACGACCCCGGCGGCCAGCAGCACGATCAGCCCCATCTTGGCCCAGAACCAGTGGCTGACGTTGTCGAAACCGCCATAGCGCGAAAACAGCAGGATCGGTCCGCTCACCAGGAGGACGATGATTCCCCAGTGGCCGAAGCGGGTGAGCAGCCGGTTGGTCTGAGGCGCGGTACCGCCCTGCCCCATCATGCCGAGCAGCGGCAGGAAGGCCGCGGCGACGAGCATCAGCCCGGCGAGATGGACGATGAGCAGCAACTGGTCCAAGGCGGCCTCTTTGGCGAAGGAAGTGGCGCGAAACCTAGCACCAGCCGGGCACTCAGGCGATATCCCGTTCGCAATCGTCCGGATACCGGCCACTTCGGCCCGGAACTAAGGTTTCGGTCGGGGCAATGGGGAGAACGAGAATGGCGAAGTCGCCAAAGGCGCGTGCTGCAGTTGCATCTCAGGTCGCTGCGGCAGGCATGCCGCCCCTGCAGTTCTGCGCGTTGCCACCCGCGCCACCAAAAGTCTTCGACGAGGTGGTGACGGGAGATCGTCTCGCATCCATCAACCTCTTCGGCAGGCTGTGGGCCAACGGCACCGAGATCACCTACTACCTGTTCGACAAAGGCAGTTTTGCCGGCAGCCCGGCCGACAGGCAGGCGACCGAGGACGCGTTTGCGGCCTGGAAGAGCCATGGCATCGGCCTCACCTTCAAGCAGGTGGCGACACCCAAGGGCGCAATGCTGCGGATCGGCTACCTTGCCGGGGACGGGTCGTGGTCGTTTGTTGGCAACGACAACCTGCTCTCGAAATCTGCCGGCGAGCGCACGATGAACTTCGGGTGGTCGCTGACGACGCCGCACGGCCGGGACACCGCCCTGCACGAGATCGGCCACGCCCTTGGCCTGTCGCACGAGCACCAGAACCCCAACGCCGGCATCGTCTGGAACGAGCCCAACGTGCGCCAGTATTTTGCGGGACCGCCCAACAACTGGACGCAGAGCCAGATCGAGCACAACATCCTGACCAAGCTCGATGCACGGGATGCAGCCGGCTCGAGCTGGGACCAGAACTCGGTCATGCACTACCAGTTTCCGGCCGGCAGAATCAGCAGGCCTGAAAGATACCTCACCAGGCCGCTGATCCCGGCCGGCGGGCTCAGCCGGCTCGACATCAAATGGGTCAAGCAGAGCTATCCGCCGCTGAAATCGTCGGCGCCACCGAGTCTGTCGCGCTTCCAGTCGGAGCTGGTCGCCGCTGCGGCGGGAGACGTGTCGCAGTTCGAAGTCCGCCCCACCGAGACCGGCAAGTTCACGGTGCGGCTGTTCGGCGATTCCGATGCAACGCTGCTGCTCTACGAGGTGGCCCCGAATGGGGACCAGCGCTATATCGCCGGCGCCTCGGATGCGGGCAACAAGGCCAACTCGGAGATCACCGAGCGCCTGGAGGCGGGAAAGACCTACCTTGTGAAGGTGATGGTGATCTACGCCCCGGCTCCCAAGGCGTTGTCGGTGATGTACTGGTAGCCGCCCTGCTCAGCGGGCGTACTGGATCTCCACTACCAGTCCCTCGGGACCGGTGACGAAGATCTGGCCGATCGGGGTGCCGGGGATGCCGGCCAGGTGCCACGGATAGCCGGAAGCCTCGACCCGCGCCTTGGCTGCCTCGAATGCGTAGACGCCGAAGGCGATGTGGTTGACCATTCCCTCGGGGAAATCCGCATCGCGTTTTGCCACGCCCAGATGAATGACCGGGCGGTCGCAGAGATAGATCCAGTGCCCCGGAAAGTCGAACGGCGGCCGGGGGCCTTCTTTCGCGTCAAGGACGAGTTCGAGGAACCGGACCATGCGCGGCCCGTCTGCGACGGTGATGTTGACGTGGTCGAGATGCGGCATCAGGTGAAGGCGAATACTGCCGACAGGATGACGACGGCAAACGCCGCAACCGTCAGGTGCCCGAACATCTGCGATCGTTTCGCGGCGTAACGATGTGGACGAAGAACAGCAGCGCTGCGAAAATGGCGACGAAGTCCATGGCACCCCTCCGGAATCTGGCGGCAGGCTAGACCAGTCGGCGCTGAGTCTCCAGCGCCGGGACGTGTTGCTTTCACCCTCAGTCGTCGAGGTCAAGCACGCCCGCGCCGATGACGATGGCGTCGCCGCCGATGCCGCCATGGGTCAGCTTGCCATCGTCCA
>CAMDAL010000318.1 GCA_945888565.1 Devosia equisanguinis
AAATGGTGCTCACCCTCGAACGCGCCGGTCTCATCACACGCCAGTCCGGCGCCGCACCAAGCATCCAGATCATCGTCGCCCCCGAGGCCCTGCCAATCTTGCGCTGACGCCCTACCAACCCGTCAGAACCTCTGTGCACCGGTACTAGGCGGTATTGGAGCGGGGTCGATCGGTATCGGCGCTGATGGTCGGCTGCGCGACTGGGAGATATACAACCGTCCCAGCAAGGGCAGCGTCAACGGCTTCAGCCACTTTGCCGTGCGTGCAGAACAGGACGGTACGGTGCTCGACACGCGAGTGCTGCACGGACCGTTCCAGGGCTCATTGACCGGCGATCACCTCGGGAAACACTTTAATTCTTTCGGCTTCGGCGTTCGCCGCGAGCACATGGCCGGTTTTCCAAGCTTCGAAGAGTGCGCGCTATCTGGTCCCTACCCGGTCGCAACACTGGAGTTCGCCGACAAGCGGTTCCCTGGCTTGGTTAGCATAGACGCTTTCAGCCCATACCTGCCGATGGAAAGCCGGTACTCGAGCATGCCAGTGGCGATGTTCGAGTTCACGCTCACCAACACAACTTCCAAGCCGATTGACTACACGCTTATTGGCTGCCTTGGGTTTGAGTTCCGCGACCAGTCGGTGGTCAGCGTAAGCACAAGCGATGGTCGGACGACACTGTCCGGCCGTTCTGTGTCGGACCGTGCGTCGATCCACTACAGCGAACTCAGCATCGCGACCGACTGCACCGAGACAAGCTACCAGCATCACTTCTACCGCGGCAGCTGGTTCGATGCTCTCGAAGTCTACTGGCAAGACATCAGTCGGCCGGGCCCGCTTAAGGACCGCCATTATGACGACGGCAGCGACCGACGCTCCCCGCCGACCGGCGCGCTTGCCGAGCACGGAATTCTTGCCAGCCACGTGACCATACCGAGCGGTGAGAAGCGCACGATCCGCATCGCCATCGCGTGGTACGTGCCCAATGCCTCGAAATACTGGATCTCGAACGGCTCATTGATCGGCGAGCCAAAGGACATCCCGAGCGTGTGGAAGAACTACTACGCCACGCAGTGGCCGAGCGCCGACGCGGTTGTGGCAGAAATGAGAACGGCGGTGCAAAAGTCTGCCACGGTAGCGGCGGGATGATCTCGCTGCGGGCGGCGTAAAAGTCGGCCACTTTGCTCTCCTTGCGACTGCGGGAGGGCTCGGGGATTTACACCGTGGAACTTTACCGGAAGGTCCGTCTGGCGCTTGCCGACGGTATGAGCAAGCGCGCAGCTGCGCGCCATTTCAACATCTCGCGTGACAGTGTTGATAAGATGCTTTCGTTCTCAGCGCCGCCTGGCTACCGGCGCCAGGCTCCGATCAAGCGGCCGAAGCTGGATGGTTTCACCGAGATCATCGAAGCCTGGCTCGACGGCGACAAGAATGCGCATCGCAAGCAGCACCATACGGCCAAGCGCGTCTTCGACCGGTTGCGCGCGGAGCATGGCTTCACCGGCGGCTACACGATCATCAAGGACTACCTGCGTGAGCGGGCGCGCCGTGGCCAGGAGATGTTTGTACCTCTGGCCCACGCTCCGGGACATTCGCAGGCCGACTTCGGGGAAGCCGTAGCCATCATCGACGGTGTGGAGCTGAAGGCCCACTTCTTCGTCATGGACCTGCCGCACAGCGATGCACCTTTCTTGCGGGCCTATCCTGCGGCGACGGCGGAGGCCTGGATGGACGGCCATGTCCATGCCTTCGCCTTCTTCGGCAAGGTGCCGCTGTCGGTGCTCTATGACAACGACCGCTGCCTCGTTTCGAAGATCCTGCCGGACGGAACGCGCAAGCGCGCCGCGCTGTTCAGCGCCCTGCAGTCGCATTACCTGTTTCGGGATCGCTATGGGCGACCGGGCAAAGGGAACGACAAGGGCCACGCTGAAGGGCTGGTGGGATACGGTCGGCGCAACTTCATGGTGCCGATCCCGCGCTTTGCCAGTTGGGACGCCTTCAACGCCGACCTCGAAGCCCAGTGCCGCAAGCGCCAGGACGACATCCTCCGTGGCCACCAGGAAACGATCGGCGCACGCATGCAGCGCGATCTGGCTGCGATGACGCCTCTGCCGGGAGCCCCATTCGAGGCCTGCTCTCAGACCAGCGGCCGGGTCAGCTCCCAGTCGCTCGTGCGGTATGACACCAACGACTATTCGGTTCCTGTCGCCTATGGCCACCAGGATGTCTGGGTGCGCGGCTATGTCGATCAGGTTGTGATCGGTTGCCGCGGGGAGGTGATCGCCCGGCATCCACGCAGCTACGAGCGCGAGGACATGGTCTTCGATCCTATCCATTACCTTCCGCTGATCGAACGGAAGATCAACGCCCTGGATCAGGCGGCGCCCCTGGCCAAGTGGGAGCTGCCGCCGGAGTTCGCAACCCTGCGCCGCCTCATGGAAGCGCGCATGTCGAGGATGGGGCGGCGCGAGTATGTGCAGGTGCTGCGTCTGCTCGAGACCTTCGGCATGGAGGATCTCCAAGCCGCCGTGAAGAGGGCCCTGAAGCTGGGGGCGGTCGGCTTCGATGCCATCAAGCATATCGTTCTCTGCCAGGTCGAGAAGCGGCCGCCGAAGCTCGACCTCGACATCTATCCCTACCTGCCGCGCGCCAACGTCGCGACCACCTCGGCGGCCAGCTACATGTCCCTGCTTTCTTCGAGGGGTGCGGCATGACCGAAGCCCCGAAGATCCTGCTCGCGCATCACCTGAAGACCCTGAAGCTGCCGACCTTCCTGCGGGAATACGAGAAGCTGGCGCGCCAATGCGCCGCCGAGGGGGTGGATCACGTCCAGTTCCTGGCGCGCCTGGTCGAGCTCGAGTTGATCGACCGCGAGCGGCGCATGGTGGAGCGCCGCATCAAGGCGGCGAAGTTCCCGGCCGCAAAAAGCCTGGACAGCTTCGACTTCAAGGCGATCCCGACACTCAACAAGATGCAGGTGCTGGAGCTTGCCCGCTGTGAATGGATCGAGAGGCGCGAGAACGTCATCGCCCTCGGGCACAGTGGCACAGGCAAGACACATGTTGCCCTCGGCCTCGGCCTGGCCGCCTGCCAGAAGGGGATGTCGGTCAGCTTCACCACCGCCGCCGCGTTGGTCAACGAGCTGATGGAGGCCCGCGACGAGCGTCGCCTGCTGCGCCTGCAGAAGCAACTGGCAGCCGCCAAGCTGCTGATCATCGACGAATTGGGCTTCGTGCCGCTGTCCAAGACCGGCGCCGAGTTGCTGTTCGAGATGATCTCCCTGCGTTACGAGCGCGGCGCCACGCTCATCACCAGCAATCTGCCATTCGACGAATGGACCGAGACCTTCGGAACCGAGCGCCTCACCGGCGCTCTACTCGACAGGCTAACGCATCACGTCAACATCCTCGAGATGAACGGCGAGAGCTACCGGCTGGCGCAAAGCCGCGCGCGCAAATCCACCGACACCGCCTGATCCGACCCCCGCTGACTTGGCCCTCAAGGGCCAAGACGGCCAGTCAGCCGCCAGCAATTTGGGGAGCGCGGCTGACTGGCCGCCGGCTCGTCGCGCCGGTCGCGCCCAAACCTGAAGTGGCCTGGTTTTGCGCCGCCCTGTGGCCTGTTTTTACTCCGGCGTTGACAGCCAAGGGCAACCACTACGGCAACCGACCCTTTACGCGCGGTCACCTCTATAAGCTCTTGTCCAGCCCCATCTACATCGGGCGGGTTCCGCACAAGGCGATCTCGCATCGCGGGCAGCACACTGCGATCATCGAGAAGTCAACCTGGGACGCGGTGCAGGCAAAGCTTGCCGAGAACACCCAAGGCTCTCGGAGCCGTCGCCGCCGCACCAAGCCACAAACCCACCTGCTGGAGGGATTGCTTCACACACAAGCGGGATCGCGGTTCATCGCAAGTAGCGCCAACAAGGGCGCGAAGCGCTATCGGTACTACGTCGAAGACCAGGCCGGCCGGACGTCCAATCTTCCGGCAGCGCGGCTCCCGGCAGCCGAGATAGAAGCCGCCGTCATCACTGGCCTCAGGGGCGTTCTGGCCGATCACCGAGCCCTGCTCGCTCACCTTGAAGCGGCAAGCTCGGTTGAGGCACCTGCTGCGGTGCGAGCTGCCAGTGTGTTCCAAAATGCACTGGCCAACCGGATCGACGAGGACTTGGTGACAAAAGTCCGCCAGGTCCTTCGCAGGGTAACGGTCGGCCACGACCGTTTACTGCTGAGCTTCTCAATCGGCGGACTCCGGAGTGTTCTCGGCATCCCAAAGGCGACCGCCATATGGGCAACCAATGAGCCTGAGGCCGATGAGGAGTTCTCGGTCGCGGTGCCCTATCGACCCGCACGGCGCGGTCGGCAGATGAAGCTTGTCCTGCCCAATGCAGGCAATGGCGGCTCTATTGATCGATCACTGGTCACAGCGGTGGTGCGCGCATGGGACTGGGCAGAGCGGCTCAAGTCAGGCGAGGTCGCCACGATGGCGGAGATTTGTGCGGCAGAGGGCTTCACCGACAGCTACGTTGGCCAGGTGCTACCGCTCGCGTTCCTGTCGCCGGAGATCGTGGAAAGCATTATTTCGGGTACTCACCCCGCGTCGCTTACCGCCAATCGGCTGATTTGGGGCGGGCGTTTATCGGCAGTTTGGAGTGAGCAAACTGCGGC
>CAMDAL010000319.1 GCA_945888565.1 Devosia equisanguinis
TGCGCCAGGCGCGCGAGCAGGGGCTCAAGTTCGGCGCCTTGGTGGGCCACGGCGCCGGCTATGGCGTCTATGAGAAGTTGAAGGAAGGCCTCGGCGCCGACGTAAACTACTTCTTCAATACAGACCCGATCTCGATCTGGTTGACCAACGCCAAGACGCTCGACCCGAAGCTGCCGCCGGTGATCAAGATGGTGGGTGAAGAGTTCGACAAGGCCAAGCCTGGCCTTGCCATCCGTTCGGCGCATGTCGGCATGGCCGCCTCGAACACCTATTTGTTCTTCACCGAGGTGTTGCCGGTTGCCATCAAGAAGTACGGCGGCGTCAATCCCGACGCGCTGCGCAAGGCCGCGCTCGATCTGGACATCAAGGAAGGCGGCACGATGCTGGGCTTCGGCGTCAAGTTCCCGGCCGAAGGTGCCCAGATGGCCGGTCAGAATGAGCGTTCGTTCCCCGTCGTCATCCAGTACATCGACGACAAGTCGTACGTGGTGTGGCCGAAGAGCCAGGCGATGCGCGAAGCCGTGCTGCCGCTGCCCAAGGGCACTACCTACAGCAACCAATAGGTCGGGCATCGGGTAGAGCGGAGTGCGGCCGTGCTGGTGGTAAACGGGCTGGTGAAGCGGTTCGGTGGCTTCACCGCCGTGAACGATGTGTCGTTCGAGGTCAAGCAGGGCGAGATTCTCGGCCTGATCGGCCCGAACGGATCTGGCAAGAGCACGATCTTCAACATGCTGTCGGGCACCTTCCCGCCCTCGGCGGGGTCGATCAGGTTCGACGGTAGCGAGATCGCGGGTTTGCCGCCCCACAAGATCATCAACCGCGGCATCGGGCGCACGTTCCAGATTCCGCGGCCGTTCCGGCGGCTCTCGATCTTCGAGAATGTGGCGTTGGCGGGATTCTACGGTCAGGGAAGCCATAGCCGCGTCCGGGCCAACGACGCGGCCGAGAAGGCACTCGCGATGGTCGGCCTCCCGACCAACCGGGATGCGAGCGTCGATGGCCTCGGGGCCGCCGGCCTCAAGAAGCTCGAACTGGCCAAGGCGATCGCCACCGGGCCAAAGCTGTTGCTGGCCGACGAAAGCCTGGGCGGCCTCGACGAAGCCGAGATGGACCAGGCGGCCGACATGCTGCGCAAGATCCGCGACGAGCTTGGCATCACCATCATCTGGGTCGAGCACATCATGGGCGTGCTGATGCGCGTGGTTGACCGCGTCATGGTGCTCGACCATGGCGAGAAGATCTCCGAGGGCCTGCCGAGCGTCGTGTCGAGTGATCCGCGTGTTGTCGAGGTCTATCTCGGCACCGACGCGGACGCGACCCAGGCCGCCGCGGCGGAAGCTCGGCGCTGAGGAACCCATGAGCGAAGCCAGGCAAATGCTCGAACTCAAGTCGATCGACGCAGGGTACGGCGCCTTTCAGGCGCTGTTCGATGTCGCTCTCGACGTGAAAGCGGGCGAAGCGGTGGGCGTGATCGGCCCGAACGGGGCCGGCAAGACGACGCTGATGCGCGTGATCTCCGGTTTGATCCGCCCCACCCGGGGGTCGATCAGCATGGAGGGTGTCGATGTGCTTGCCACGCCTCCGCACCGCATCGTCAGCCTCGGCATTGCCCACGTGCCGGAAAACCGCCGGCTGTTCCCCAGGCTCACCGTCGAGGACAACCTCAAGATGGGTGCGTTCATGCCCGAGGCGCGCGCCAAATACGCCGAACGGCTCGAGGTCGTGTACGACCTCTTTCCCCGCATGAAGGAACGTCGCGGCCAATTGGCGGGGACCATGTCCGGCGGCGAGCAGCAGATGTGCGCGATCGGCCGCGCGCTGATGTCGGATCCCAAACTGCTGTTGCTCGACGAGCCGTCGGCCGGTCTGGCGCCTGTGGTGGTCCAACAGGTCTTCGAACTGGTGAAGCGTATCAGGAGCGGCGGGCTGACGGTGCTGATCGTCGAACAGAACGTCCAACAGGTGCTGCGCGTTGTCGACCGCGCTTACCTGCTCGAGGCCGGCTCGATTCGCGCGTCCGGTACCTCGGCCGAGATGCTGGCAAACGACACGGTCAAGCAGGCTTATCTCGGTGTTTAGTCGTAATTCAGCGGCACGATGAGGAGCGGTTGATGCAGTCATTCCTCGAAATTTTCGACATCTACCTGCTCGAGGCAGTGGTCAACGGCATCCTCCTGGGCGGCGTTCTTGCCCTGCTGGCACTTGGCCTCAATCTGATCTTCGGTGTCATCGACGTCACGTGGATCTGCTACGCCGAACTGGTGATGATTGGCATGTACGGCATGTACTACCTGTTGCAGTACTACGGCCTGTCCTACTACCTGGCCGCCCCGCTCACGATCCTGCTGGTGGCGATCCTCGGCGCGCTGCTGCACTGGCTGGTCATTTCGCCGCTTCTGGGCGCGCCGCCGATCAACCAGCTTCTTGCGACCGGTGGCGTGCTGTTCGTCCTGCAGAGCTTTGCCACGGTCGCCTTCGGTATCGACTTCCGCAACCTTGGAATTCGCCTCCCGGTGCTGCAGTTCGCGGACATGCATTTCAGCTACTCGCGGCTGCTTTCCTTCCTCGCCGCCCTCGTCGGCATGATAGTGATCTACCTCTTCATGACGAGGACCTATACGGGGACGGCCATCCGTGCGATCGCCCAGGATCGCCAGATCATGGCGCTGATGGGCGTCGACACGAAGAAGATCTACCTCGTCACCTCGGCCTTGGGTGGCGGCCTGGCCGGGCTCGCGGCGTGTCTTCTGGTGCTGCAGTACGACGTCCATCCTTTCGTCGGCCTTTCGTTCGGACCCATCACGTTCCTGATCTGCGTTCTGGGAGGGCTCGGGAACTTCGTCGGCGGCTTCGTGGCGGCATTCCTGTTCGCCGAGATCATCTCGCTGGGCGGCCTGTTCTCAGATCTCGAGTGGGGCTACGTGCTCGCCTTCGCCTTCTTCATCGTCATGATGTTCGTTCGGCCCGGCGGCCTCCTGGCGAGGCGCTCGTGAACGTGCGTCAGTTCGTTCCATGGATCGTCGGTGCGGCGCTGATCGCCCTGCCGTTCGCCTATCGCGACCCCTATCACCTGCACATCCTCATCCTGATCCTGATCTGGTCGTTCGCCTACACGTCCTGGTCGATGATGGGACGTTTCGGCCTGGTGTCGCTGGGCCATGGCGGTTTCATGGGGGTCGGTGCCTATGTTACGGCGCTGCTGTGGAACCACCTCGGCATCTCGCCGTGGATCGGCATCCCGGTCGCGCTGGTGTGCGCCGGCGCGCTGGCGCTGATCGTCGCCTATCCCTGCTTCCGCTTCCGCATCACCGGGCACTATTTCGCGCTCGTCACGCTGGCGCTTTCCGGCATCGTGCTGCAGGTCATCACGGCCACGCGCGACTACACTGGCGGTTCTCTCGGCTACACGCCCGACCGCACCAAGGGCAGCCACCTGGTTGCCCTGCAGTTCGACGACAAGACGACCTGGTACCTGATCGCCCTCGGAGTTTGGGCGGTGGGCCTGCTGATCTGGCGCTGGGTCGACCGCAGCATGGATCGCTACGCACTGGAGGCGATCTCCGAGGACGAGGATGCCGCCGCCGCCGCCGGCGTCAACGTCACCTACGAGAAGCTGAAGATCACGGTGATTAGTGCGCTCATGACAGCGCTCGCGGGCGCACTATATTGCCAGTACCAGATGTTCATCGCGCCCGACACGGTGAGCGGCATCGCCGTCTCCCTGCAAATGGTGTTCGCCGTCGTGGTCGGTGGAATCTACGTGGCCCTCGGACCGACTGTGGGCGCCGTCATCACCATCATGCTCGCCGAAGGGCTGCGCATCGGCTTCGGCACCAAGGCCGTCGGCTGGGACAACCTCGTATACGGGGTCCTGCTGGTGGTGTTCATCATCTTCCTGCCGAAGGGCATCCTGGGCAGCCTGCTCGCCCGACTGAAGTCGCCCGGCAAGCCTCAGCCCTGATCCTGGCCACCGCGACCCGACAGCGCGGCGATCTCGAGCGGCGCATCGCGGCCACGGATCGTCAGGGTCGGCAACGGTTCGACCTGAAGGCCTCCCGGCAGGCGGACCCGGGCGAGCAGTTCGCCGACGCCAGGACGTCGCGGCCGAGGTCCTTAGAAGCGTCGAGCAGGCGCGCCGCCACGTTCAGCGTGTCTCCGACATAGGCGATCTCCCTGCGGACGTCGCCGATTTCGCCAGCGACGATCTCACCGCAATGCGGGGCCGCGCGAAACTCAGGGAGTCCCTCCCGCCACGTCAGGATCGCCTCGTCTCCCACGTACTTGTGGATTTCGGCGTCGCATTCCAGGGCGGCGTCGGCAATGTCGCGGAAGAAAGCATTGAGCAGGTCACGGAACCGGATCGCGCCGAGCTTCTCTGCAAGCCGGGTCGAAGCCTTCATGTTGATCAGCAAACGGCCGGTTTCCGATCGACATCAACAGGCGCGAAAGGACCAGGCCTGCGACGATGACTACGCTAGAACGCCACCTTGACGAGGAAATAGCCTAGCATTACAGTTACGTTTTTGCTTTGAGATGTGCGGTCTGAGCGGCAGCCTGGTGAGCTCTACGCCAGAGTGACCATGCGAAGATATGTGCAGGTTTGATTCGCTTTCGAGCGAGTCTGATGGCGATGCGGCGGACTTCCTGGAT
>CAMDAL010000320.1 GCA_945888565.1 Devosia equisanguinis
AGATCTCGGGCTCCACCGGCGCGGTCAGTTGGGCCCGCTTGGTGAAGAGCTTCACGAACGGTGTGATCTGGGGCTCGAAGAGCACCGACGGCGGCACCGAGGTGGCCTGTACCAGCGGCTTGAAGGCGGTCGTGGTGATCCAGTAGATCGGCGACAGGAAGATCACGGTGATGACGAGCACCACGGCGATGGCGATACGGTTGCCGAGTCGGCCCGAGCGCGATGAAACGACGGCCATTTCTAGCGCTCCTTGGCCTTGTTGAGATACTTCACGTAGATATTGGTGATGCAGAGCACCATGATCAGCACGATGTAGGCGAGGGCCGAGGCCGGGCCCGTCTGCCACTGCGCAAACGCCATCTTGTAGAGGCGCGACGAGATCAGTTCCGCCTGCGGCTGACCGGTCATGACGAAGGCGATGTCGAAGGTCTTGAACGCTTCCATGGTGCGGAAGATCACCGCGATCAGCAGGATCGGCGCGACCAGCGGCAGGGTGACCCGGAAGAAGGTGTAGAGCCTGCTGGCGCGGTCGATCGAGGCGGCTTCATAGAGGTGCTTGGGCACCGCGCTCAGGCCGGCAAGCGAGAGCAGCATCACGAAGGGCGACCACATCCAGATATCGGTGATGGCGACGGCGTAAAGCGCGAGGTTCGCGTCGGTCAGCCAGGCGGTCTTGCCGAGGCCCAGCGCATAGTTGAGGATGCCCCAGGACGGATCGTAGATGAGCTTCCAGAAGAGGCCCACCACGACCGGCGAGAGCATCATCGGCAGCAGCAGCAGTGTGGTCAAAAGCCCCTTGCCGGGGATCGGCCGATTGAGTAGCAGCGCCATCCCGAACCCGACGACGAACTGGCCGGACACCGAGACGATGACGTACCACAGCGTGGTGGAGAAGCTCCGCCAGATCACCGGATCGGCGAGGATATCGGCGTAGTTCTTGAGGCCGACGAAGTTGACCGCCGCCTTGCTCGACGCACGGAAATCCGTGAACGAGAAGCCCAGCGAATAAAGCAGCGGAAACACGTTGAAAATGATGAGGAACGCCACCGTCGGAATGACGAACAGGTTCCTGATGGTGATGTCGCTCCAGCCCCGCGTGGCGGCGCGCGACTGCGGACTGAGCGTCGTCAACATGGTCGTCAAGGCAAGATCCCCCGGTCAGAAGTGACCCGGGAAGGAGATGAACTCTCCTTCCCGGGGCTTGATCGCTTGACTATTCGGCCGGATAGCCGGCGGCCTTCAGGCTGTCGACCCAGGTCGCGGCGAGCTTGTCGAGCGTTTCCTGAGCGGTGCCATTGCCGTTCACGACGTACTCGTAGAACGCCTGCTGGCCTTCATCGAGCAGCTCGGCGTATTCGGGCAGGGCCCAGAAGTCGCGAACCTTGAACATGGTCTCGTAGAAGGCCTTGTTGTACGGGGTCGCGTTCTGGAACTCCTCGGACTCGAGGATGGCCGCGGCGGCAGTATAGCCACCCAGTTCGCCCCACCTCTTCTGCGTCTCGTCCTTGACCAGCCACTCGAGGAACTTCATCGCCTCTTCCTGGTTCTGGCTGTACGAGATCAGGGAAATGCCCTGGCCGCCCAGAGCCGCGAAGTCATCGCCGCGCGGGCCGGGCGGGTTGGCGAAGAAGCCCATGTTGGCGGCCTGCGGATTGGTCGCCTCGTTGAGCAGCGATGGGAAGAACGCGAAGAAGTTCATGCCCATGGCCACCTGGCCCTGCGCGATAGCCGTGTTCACTTCGGCGAAGAACGCATTGCCCCAGCCCGGAGGGCCGTAGGTGTAGAGCTTCTTGTAGGCTTCGAGACCCTCGGCCGATTCCGGCGAGTTCAGCAGGCCGGTGACCTTGTAGCTGGCGTAGTCGCCAAGCGAGCCGCCATAACCGAAGATGAAGTTCTCCGCGCCCATGGTGATGGCATCACCCGGAACCTGGGTGTAGACGGCAACGCCGTAGCGGTTCTCTTCCGGGCGATGGAAGAACTCGGCGATGTCCACGATCTGCGTCAGGTTCGTGGGTACGGCCAGGTCGTAGCCGTACTTGGCCTTGAAGTTGGCCATTTCGGTGGGGTCTTCGAACCAGTCCTTGCGATAGGCCCAGCCCACGGCGTCGCCCTCGAGCGGCACCGACCAGTACGTGCCCGAGCCACCCGGATATTCCGAGTAGTACTGCATGGTGGCCGGAGCCATCGAGGTCGTGAGGTTGTGCTTCTTCACGAACTCGGTCAGATCGACGTAGTGACCGCCGGTCGAACCGGCACCGAGCCACTGGCTGTCACCGACGACCAGATCGTAGGCCGAACCCTGGGCGTTGAATTCCGTAAACGCCTTGGTCTGGAAATCGGGCCACGGAACGGTCTCGACCGTTACCGCAACGCCAGTCTCGGCCTGGTAGTCGTTGACGAGTTCCTGCAGGTAGTTTGCCGGATCCCATTCCGCCCACAGGATCGTGAGCTCCTGCGCGAGCACAGACGTGCTCGACGCAAGCATCAGGCCCAAACCGGCCAATATGCCCTTGGTAACAGTGCGCATGTGGTTCCCTCCTCTAAGCGCTACGACAGCCGGTGCTTCGACCGGCCGACGCCCCTCCTCCGTGCCGGGGGCATTGCAGCAGCGAACCGACAGTCCTCAGGCCCCTCAGCCCGGACAACCGGCCGTTCCCTCTTGCGACGTCTGGGATTCCCCTCCCCTTTGCTTCACGGACCGCGCGCCGTCTCTCCCAAGACTGACGATCTGGCCGGAGCGGCGCCCGCGGGCGCCCGTCGCAGAAATTGTTCTCCTGGTTTTGCTTGTACGTCCGTCAAGAGTTCACCGTTTCCGTTCAGCCGTCAAGCTAACATGCTAGCATTTTGACGCGATTCAGCTGGTGGCCGGCGATTTGTTTCCCATGCTGTTTCCTGGGGCGTTTCCTGCGACTTCGTCGAGCGCCGCGCGGACCAGCGCATTGGCGGCCCACAGCGCCACCTCGCGGGTTTCGTCAAAGGCGAGCCCCCAGATGTCCTTGAGGACGATCAGCACCTCAAGCCCGTAGGTGAGCGACAGCGCCTGCGCCAGGCGCCTGAACTGCGGCTCGGGCAAGGTCGCCTTGAGTGGCGCGATGGCCTGCTGCAGCAGGTCGACGCGGTGGCCGCGCTTGAACGGCGGCTCGCTGCCCAGCGTGCCGGCCTGGCGCTCGGCCCATTGTTCCAGCGACAGCTTCAGCGCCGCCTTGAAGGTAGCCTCGAACTCCGAGATGCGCGGCATCGACGCGTCGATCAGGTCGGCAACGCGTGCCTCCGGGTCAGCATCGGACGATTGCCAGCCGAGGATGGGGCCCAGCGCCTCGTCGACCACGGCATGGACCAGCGCAGACTGGCTCGGGAAGTAGCGGTAGGCCGTGGCGCGCGACACTTCGGCGGCCTCGGCGACGGCGCTGACCGACGGGGTCTGGCCACGCTGCATCAGGCCGATGGCGGTTTCGAGCATGAGTTTGCGCGTCCGCGCCTTGGGGCCGCGTTCGGCGGGAATGCTCTGCTCGTCGCCTCCTGAGACGTCCATGTCGAAATGATACGCACATCTCAAAACACTTGGCAACGTGGCGTTAACAATGCCAGAAAGGCGACCGGGTCAGACGAGAACCGCCGGAAAGAGGCGGCACTGGAGGGGCGAGTGGCAAGGATCGCGCGCGGCGAAATCCTCAGCAAATTCCATGGGATGGTGGCGAACGGCGTGCCGATCGTCGGCGGCGGCGCCGGCACCGGCATTTCGGCCAAAGCCGAGGAAGCAGGCGGCATCGACCTGATCATCATCTACAATTCGGGACGCTATCGCATGGCCGGGCGCGGCTCGGCGGCGGGGCTGCTCGCCTACGGCAACGCCAACGAGATCGTCAAGGAGATGGCGCTCGAGGTGCTGCCGGTGGTGAAACACACGCCGGTGCTCGCCGGGGTGAACGGCACCGATCCGTTTGTGCTGATGCCGCAGTTCCTCGGCGAGCTAAAGGCGATGGGGTTTTCGGGGGTGCAGAACTTTCCCACCATCGGGCTGTTCGACGGGGTGATGCGAGTCAGCTTCGAGGAGACCGGCATGGGCTACGGGCTCGAGGTCGACATGATCGCCGAGGCGGCACGACAGGATCTGCTGACGACGCCCTATGTGTTCAACCCCGACGAGGCGCGGGCGATGGCAGGCGTCGGGGCGGATATCGTCGTGGCGCATATGGGGGTGACGACCGGCGGGGCGATCGGCGCCACGGCGGCGAAGTCGCTCGACACGTGCTGCGCCGAGATCGAGGCGATCGCGGCGGCGGCGAAGGCGGTGAAGCCCGATGTCATCGTGCTGTGTCACGGCGGGCCGATCGCCATGCCGGCGGATGCGAAATACGTGCTCGACCGGGTGAAGTGGTGCCACGGGTTCTACGGGGCGAGCTCGATGGAGCGGCTGCCGGTGGAAGTGGCAATCAAGGCGCAGGTCGAGGGGTTCAAGGGGCTGCGGACGGGGGCGTAACGCCTGTTGGACGCCCCCTCCACCAGCCTTTGGCCGGTCCCCCTCCCCCGCTGCGCGGTGGAGGAGCGATCGGAGGGCAGCGCCTCAGGAACTCGATGAAATTGAGCGCTGAGGTGCGGTGCTCCTCCACCGCGCAG
>CAMDAL010000321.1 GCA_945888565.1 Devosia equisanguinis
GTCGGGCAGCACCAGCCGGGTACCACAGATACCTCCACCAGCCTCGTCGAGCAGGTCCATCATCTCTCGTAGGGCAGCGGGCAGCAGCAGCACGTCGTTGTTGAGAAACAACAAGCGCGAGGCGGGACGGTGCGACGCACCGGCATTGCAGGCCACTGAGAACGGGCGAGGCACGTCGAAACGCACAATATCCACACCGCCGCCCAACTCCTCACTGCGATAGGGCGGATCAGAGCTATTGTCGACGACCACGGCGGTAGCAGAAAGCCCCTCGAGGGCGGCAAAAGCAGCGCCGAGGTGCGCGAGGCAGGTGCGCAGCAGGGCGCGCAGGCCGACGGATGGGATCACCACGGTCAGGTCCATGACAGGACCGGGCGTAGGTCTGTGGCGAGCAGGGTTCGCAGCCGCGACAACTGGCGCTGAGGCGAGTAGCGGTAGGCGATGGCGTGGCCGGCATCGCGCAGCCGGGCGCGACGGGACGCGCCGGCGTTTACAGCAAGCGCCGCCAGGGCGTCCGGGATCCCTGCCGGATCGGCGACGACAGCAGTGGTCCCATCGACGAGGTACTCAACGCCGCCTACCACTGGCACGCTGACAACGATGCAACCTGCGGCCATCGCCTCGAGCGAAGGCAGGCCGAACCATTCGCCGGCGGCGGTACCGAGAAAATAGCCGCAGCGCATCATTGCCGCGGCGGCTTCACGCTCCGAGGCGCCGTCTATTGCGGTGAAGTGCAAATCCGCGCAACGGCGCATCGTTGCCTCCGCAATCGCCGCGCCGCGCCGCGACATGTAGGCGACGTCGCCCATCAGTTTGGGTCGACCATCGTAGAAGAACGTTTGCGAGATCGAGATTCCAACGTCGATGGAGCTGCGGCCAGCCCGCTCGCGCATATATTGCGCAGCCTGCTCCCAGCAGGACAGCAGCACCACGCGGTCATCGGCTAGGATCGGGTCGATCAGCGGATCGGTGCCCTGGCAGTGCAGCACCAGTTTGGCGCCGGTGGCCTTGAGCGCGGCGTAGTCGTGCGGCAGTGAGAACAGGATGACGTCATCGGCGGTGATCCGCCGAAGCGCTTCCGCCTGCGACATGACTGGCACGGTGCTCGAAAACCATGTTGCGGCCCTGCCGTCGGGCGTGGCTACGACAATCGGCACGCCGAGTCCACTCAGCATGCCGGCGAATTGAAAACCCACCTTGATGCCGCCGAAAATGCCGGTTCCGGGGAGGAAATAGTAGTTCATGCCTGCCCACGAGCGCCGGCACGCCGATCAAGCAGGTGGCGGCGGGCCCGCCGGAGAAAGTCGAGGCCGGCATCGAGCCAAGCGAGGGCCGTTGCAAAGGCCGCAGAGTGATTGATCCCGGCGTAGCGCACGCGGGCGGCGTTGATCAACTGCCTGCGACGATCAGCAGAGATCGTCGCCCCCTTTGCCCCGAAATGCGGCACGGCGACCGGGAGCAGCACCACCTCGCCGTCGCGCCGATACACTTCGCGTCCGAGTTGCACGTCCTCCATGTAACAGAAGTAGCGCAGGTCGAAGCAACCCAACTCGAAGAAGCGGTCCCTGCGGGCGAAAATGCAGGCCCCGATCGGCGAGTACCACTGCGGTCGGCCCCGTTCGGCCAGCGCATAGAGTCCACCGCTTAGACGTGCCAACCCATGGGAATGCAGGATATCGGCGACGAGGCGCACACCCGAGTATGCCGGCTGTCGGCCGGGCTGCCGGCTACCGTCCCACTCCACCAAGTCCGGTACCACGAGGTTTTTCGGTTCCCTCGCCAGGCACCCGAGGGCGGCATCGACGGCTTCTCGCGTCAGCAGACAATCAGGGTTGAGGAAACAGAGCGTCGCGGCAGTAGCCAACCGTGCGCCCTGGTTGGCCGCCGCTCCGAAACCCGTGTTGACGGAATTGCATACCAGTTGGACGCCGGGCACCGAACAGACCGCCAGGGTGTCGTCGGTCGAGGCATTGTCCACCACGATAACCGCATAACCCAGTTCAAGCACCCAATCGAGACAGATAGCCATGGCGGTAGCGGAATTGTGGGTGACGATTACGATTGCGAGATCGGCTGCGGGCGCCGGAAGCGGCGATCTGCCCTTCCCGCTGGCGAGGCGCCGCATCTCAACTGAGGACGTCATTTCCAGACCGAGGCAGAAATTGCTGAAGTGAGCGATGCGGGCTCCGGCCCGGACGAAGCCGAGGTCCCACTTGTCGCAGTGGTTCCAGCTCCAGGCCAGTTCGGCGGTGGATCCGGGTCGGACCGTGTTGGCCCAGACCTGGAAATAGTCCTGGTCGGCGATCATGTGGGCGCCCTGCTGGTGATGGGCCGGACGGGTGGCGCGCAGAGCCGAAGCCCAATCGAGGAATTCGCGCAAGCCAGAGCGACGCGCGAAAATGACACCGCTGTTGAAGAAGCGGAACGCGGCCTCGTCGGGCGGGATCGCCTCAGGCAGGAGGAATGCCAGCGAATGGGCCGCAAAGTGCTCGAGGAATTCGCGCCGATTCATGTCGGCGCCAATAATGGTCGTCTGCTCGACCATGCCCAGATCGTGCTCGCCCAGCCCGGCAACGAGGTCAAGCTCGCTCAGCGGTTTGAGGACGACAGTATCGGCATCCAGCCCCAGGATGATGTCGTCTGTCGAGTGAGCCAGACAGTTCTCGAAGGCCGCGAACTTTCCGATGAACGGGTCGGCGCGAAAGCTCTGCTGCAACGCCAGAATGTGGATGTGGACACGTGGGGACCGGGGGACGAACTGGCCGACGACAGCATCAGTGGTGACATGGATTTCAAAATCGGTGCGGCCTAGCAAGGCGATGATCGACTGCCGCGCCGCTATCGCGTAGCCAATCTTGCCAATCGCCAGAATTGACACCACTGCCAATGGTCTGTCCCCGTTCGGTGCCCTTCGCCCCGGCACCTCGCCTCACGCCCTTGAAGCATGGTAGTGACTACCACGGCCCGAGCGCGTTGGAAGTAGAGAATCAAGGGGCCCACCCCCCGAACCTCCGACCATAGAGCGGTTCTTGTTTGTCGCGGGGTTGAGAGGCCCGATGGGATTTCCGATAGCCATAACTGAGCAAGAGCCAACTCCGATGCCTTGGCCAGCGGCTGTGCTGCTGACCCCGGACCTGCCCCTTCCGAGCGGCTCGGGTCGCGCCATGCGCGCCTGGGGCTGGCTGACCGAGCTTGCACGGGAGTACCGTGTTCACGTCCTGGTTGCTGGCCCGCTTCCGCTAGGCTGGACGCACCCTGCGGGCTACCCGGCTGCTTCGGTTCGCTCCTTATCCGGCCTGGTTCGACTGCCAAGCCGGCAAGAACGGCTGGCAGGCGCGCTGTTCCCGCCGCTGGCGCTGCTATCGCACCGGTTCGTGCTGGACTGGCAAATGAGCCGCTTCGAAGAACCGGAGCCAACTGCCGACGCCGGTCAGGTGCAGCGCATAGTGGTCTTCCGGGTCTATCTCCACGACGTCGCGAAAAGCCTGTTCACCCGGTACCCCGATGCTACGCGAATCCTCGACATGGACGATGTCGAATCGCAGACCAGGCTGAGTGTCGCGCGCGCCCTGCTCAGGGCCGGGAAGTTCAAGAGAGCTGTCGCTCAGTTGGCTGCAGCGGCCGCGTTCCGCCTCATCGAAGGGCGCCTCTGCAAGGGCTATGCGAAGACGTACCTCGCCAGTCCCGACGATGCCACCCGTTTGGACCGGAGAACATGCGGCCCGGTGACTTGTCGGCCGAACCGCGTCAGGCTGCCAGACGATCCGGCCCACCGGAGAAGCGGCGGGGCGCTGTCGCTGCTGTTTGTTGGTTCGCTCGATTATTTTCCGAATGAGGAAGCGGCCCGGTTGCTGGCCACGCAACTCGCACCGATCTTGCGCAAGCAACTCGACCTGCCGTGGACAATCACTATCGCCGGGCGCAGCGCCCCGCAGGCCTTGAGCGCGCTGCTGCGGCGCAGCCCCGGTATCCGATACGTACCCGATGCTGAAGACCTCAGCGCGCTGTACGCCGCCGCTCACATCGTCCTCGTGCCCCTCCGCTCGGGCGGCGGCACCAAGGTCAAGATGCTGGAAGCGCTGGCGCACCGGCGGCCGGTGATATCGACCCGTGAAGGAGTTCGCGGCCTCGCTGTGACACCGTCGCAGCACTATTTCGCGGCCGAGACACTGATCGAATGCGCCGCGGTGATCGGCCGGATCGTCAGCGGCGAACTCGATGGCGAACGGGTCGCCGAGGATGGCTGGCGCCTGTGTCGGCAACTCTACAGCCAATACGACGAGCGGATCGATGGAACGCCTGCATAACCCGGCGCAGGTCTGGTTTGATCGCCCTGCTGCCATCGCGGGCACTGGCTCGCTCTCTCAGGTGAGGAACGGCATATGAGCATTGCGGACCGACAGAGTGTCGCGGTGGTGCTCTGCGGCCCACTCCGTACGTTCGAGCAGACGGCGCCATCGCTGCTAAGGTACGTAGCGCATAGCTCCGAAGTGAAGCTTTTCTACTTTGGGCCCGCGCAAACGGACAATCCGGCAACCGACTACGGCGGCAAGCTAAGCATCCTGGGTGCCTTCAGGCGCAATCCCAAAAGTGAGGTCAATGC
>CAMDAL010000322.1 GCA_945888565.1 Devosia equisanguinis
GCCGAGGCGCCGATGAAGAGGCCGGCGCTGCCCTTGAGCAGGTTGCGTCGCGACAGCCCGTAGGCCAGGTCCTTGAAGTTCGACATGTTTTCCTCCCTTGGCATGTCTTGCCATTCGTTCGGTCAGATCATTGCAGAAACTTACAACATATCAACATGATAGTGATTGCGGAGAGAACGTTTGGTCACGAGCCGGTCAGATATGCTTTAATTTATTGATAGATATACATATATATCTCGTATGAGACTTCCGTGTCTCCTAACGTGTGTGTTTACAAGCTTGTCCGCATCGGCTAGGGAGGAAGAAACCGGGAGGAACAAGATGAGCGAAGTTGTGCTGGATCACGAGATCAATCGCGACGGTAAAGTGGTCGCAATCGGGAGCAGCGGCCGCCGCGAAACATTCCTGCCGTCGCGCACGCCATCGACGCACGCGTCGTTTCTGCTGCGGCTCTTGGATGGGAGTCTCGGCTGCGTCTGGTTTGGCGGCACGCAGGAGGGAAAGCCCGATGTGTCGATCTATTTTTCGGTGCTGAAGCCGGGGAGCTCGACCTGGTCGCCGGAAATGAAACTCTCCGACGATCCGACCCGCTCGGAGCAGAATCCGGTGCTTTTCCAGAGCCCGAGTGGGGAGCTCTGGGTGCTCTATACGGCGCAGGTTTTCGGTGACCAGGATACCTCGATCGTCAGGCGGCGAATCTCTAAGGACGGCGGCGCGACGTGGAGCCCGATCGAAGTGTTCATCGACGAGGTGGGCACATTCATCCGCAATCCGGTGATCATTGCCGACAATGGCGACTGGTTGCTGCCGATCTTCCGCTGCCGGCCGATTCCGGGCGAGAAGTGGCATGGCGGCAACGACATCGCGGCCGTAAAGATTTCGTCGGATCAGGGTGTTACTTGGTCAGATTGCGAATTGCCGAACAGCCTTGGCGCGGTGCACATGAACATCGTCAAGGTGCCGGGCAAGCTGATCGCCTTCTACCGCAGCCGCCGGGCGGACTTCGTCTTGAAGGCCGAATCGCGCGACCAGGGGCGGACCTGGACGACGCCAGCGCCGACGGCGATCCCCAACAACAATTCCTCTATCCAGGTGCGCCGCTTCGATGACGGGCGGGTGGTGATGATCTGCAACCCGATCAACGCCGAGATGGCCGGGGCAGCGGGGCGGGCGGATCTCGCCGCCAAGGCGTCGCTCCATGACGGTAAGCCGATCTGGGGGACGCCGCGGGCGCCGGTGTCGCTGCTGATCTCGCATGACGATGGCGAGACCTTCGCGGAGCGGTACGACGTGGAAGACGGTCCCGGCCGGTGCCATGCCGACCTGCCGACCAAGGAGCAGCCGGTCAACAACGAGCTCTCCTATCCATCGGTGGAGGAGAAGGCCGACGGGACGATCGCGCTGTCGTTCACCTTCCACCGCAAGGCGATCAAATATGTCGAGCTGACACCGGGCAGCCTCCGCTGACCTGACAAGTGGCCTGATGTTGTAAAGTTGATACTCGACGAGGAGGGGGCGGTGACCGTTGATCTGAAGGGCAGGCGCTGCCTGATCGTCGGTGCGAGTTCCGGTATCGGGGCCGCGGTCGCGGCGCGGTTCGGGGCGCTGGGCGTCGATCTCGTTATCCACTGCAACGAGAACCGCGACGGCGCCGATGCAGTGGCCGACGCGATCCGCGCCGCAGGCGGAAAGGTCACCGTGCTGCAGGGCAATGTTGCGGACGGCGAAGTTGCGGCCGGATTGGTCGACGAGGCCGGCCGGGTGCTGGGTGGGCTGGATATCCTCATCAACAATGCCGGCTCGATGTTCGGGCGCACCGCGATTGCCGATGCGACGGACGAGCAGTACCGGCAGGTGATCGACGTAAATATCGGCGGGGTGTTCTTTGCCTCGCGGCGCGCGGCGGCGCTGATGCGGGCGCAGCGACACGGCACCATCATCAACACCACATCGGTCGCGGCGCGCAGCGGCGGCGGCGAGGGGGCAGGGCTCTATGGCTCGGCCAAGGGGTTCGTGTCGACCATCACGCGGGTGCTGGCCAAGGAACTTGCGCCGTTCGGGGTGCGGGTGAACGCAGTGGCGCCCGGCGTGATCATGACGCCGTTCCATGACCGGTTCTCCACCCCCGCCCAGCTCGAGGCGGCCGCCCGTGGCATCCCGATGGGCAGGCTCGGCACTGCCGAAGAGTGCGTCGGTGCTTACGAGTTCCTCGCCAGCGCCAGCATGAGCGGCTACATCACCGGTCAGGTCATCGAAGTGAACGGCGGACAGTTGATGCCATGAGCAAGCGTAGCACCATCATCGGCATTACGATGGGCGATCCGGCCGGCGTCGGCCCGGAAGTGATCTGCAAGGCCTTGGCCGACATGACACCCGACGAGCGGACCCGGATCCGCATCTTCGGCAACCGTGATGTGCTTGCGCGCGCCGCTGTCATTGTCGGCACTGATCTAGATTTTTCCGCTGGCTCGAACGCCATTTCGGTAGATCACGTCCCCTTCGATGGCGATATTCCGCCCTTCGGCATGCTCGATCCACGCGCCGGCGACGCCAGCTTCCACTATATCGAAAAGTCGGTCCGCGCGGCTCAGTCCGCTGAGATAGGCTGCATCGTCACGGCCCCGATCAACAAGGAGGCCCTGAACGCGGCCGGCCATCACTATGATGGGCATA
The DNA here is from genome assembly GCA_945888565.1 of Devosia equisanguinis. Classification (GTDB taxonomy): domain Bacteria; phylum Pseudomonadota; class Alphaproteobacteria; order Rhizobiales; family Devosiaceae; genus Devosia_A; species Devosia_A equisanguinis_A. The sequence goes on from CAMDAL010000322.1 coordinate 2,674, forward strand.
CTGGCATGCTGGCGGCGCTGACCGGCTCGAAATCGAGCTTCATGCTGCTGGTATCCGAGCGCATGTCGGTCATCCACGTCTCGACCCATGTGGCTCTCCGCGGCGCCATCGATCGGGCCCTGACGCCTCGCATCCTCGCCACCATTCGTGCCGGCTATCAGCATTTCCGCCGCATCGGCGTCGATAACCCCCGCATTGCGGTCGCCGGCCTTAATCCGCATTGCGGCGAGAACGGCCTTTTCGGTACCGAGGACGACGAGCAGATCGCGCCCGCCGTCGCCGCAGCGCGCGCCGAAGGCATCAATGCCGTCGGCCCCGTCTCGGCCGATACCGTCTTTCACAAGGCCTATAATGGCGGCTTCGATCTGGTCGTCGCTCAGTATCACGATCAGGGTCACATCCCGATGAAGCTGGTAGCCTTCGACACCACGGTCAATGTCTCACTTGGCCTGCCGATCGACCGTGCCTCGGTGGATCACGGCACAGCCTTCGACATTGCTGGCACGGGCAAGGCCAATCATGTCAACATGCACGCCGCCATCGCTTACGCCAAAAAGCTCGCCGGCACGCCGAAAGTCAGCCCATGAGCTTTGCCGTTTCAGGCGTCAACTGCGCCGCCGCAACGCCGCTCAATGCGGACCTCACGCCCGACCTGGTGCTGTTGGCCGAGCACTGCCTGCGCCTCCTCGCCGAAGGGTGCCACGGCATCGCGCTTCTTGGGACGACCGGGGAGGCAAATTCGTTTTCCACAGTCGAACGTCGCACCATTCTGGAGGCCGCGCTCAAAGCCGGCATCGCGGGTCATCAGTTGATACCGGGCACCGGGGTCAATGCTGGGCCGGAGACCGTCGAGCTCACCCGTCACGCCCTTTCGAATGGTGTGCGTAGAGTCGTCATGCTGCCCCCCAGCTACTACAAGGGCATCAGCGACGAGGGTCTCTTTGCCTCCTACGCCCGCATCTTCGAGACCATCAATGACGACCGCCTGCAGGTGGTGCTATATCACATCCCGCAGGTCTCGGGCGTGCCGTTGAGCCATGCGCTGATCGCTCGCCTGATCGCTGCTTTTCCCTCAACTGTCATCGGCATAAAGGACTCCGCCGGCGATCTGGCCAACATGCAGGCCATCGCTGCCGCGCATCCCGGCTTTGCCGTCCTAGCTGGCGCCGACCCGTTGATGCTGCCGTTGCTCAAGTCCAGCGGGGCCGGCTGCATCACGGCGACGTCCAACCTCGTTGCCAACGCGCTGCGGACCATCTACGACCATTTTGAAGACGCCGCTCTGGTCGACCCGTCCCAGGCTCGCATCAATGCCTGGCGCACGCTCTCCAACAGCTACGTGCAGATCCCCACCATCAAGGCGATGGTCGGTCTCAAGATCGGCAATGCGGCATGGTCCCGAGTCCGGCCGCCCATGCTGCCGCTCGATGCCAGCCAGCTCTCCGACCTTCAAACCAAGTTCTTTGCGCTTCCATGAGTCAGATCAGTCGTTCAGACGCCGATTTCGATGTGACGACAACAGAACCTGTGGAGACGATGGACGGTGGCACTTTTCTCGGTGCAACCATCGGCGCTGGCGTAGACCTTAAGCTCGCCCCGAACGCGATCATTCGGGCCGAAGTGGTCTATGACGTGTTTGGTTCCGAAACCTACGGCGATTGCGTCGTCGATTTTTCTGCGGTCACGGCCCGCGTCGCGGCTATCTTCCAGTTCTAGTTTGCGGATCGAGCAAGGGCTCGCACACTAGTACCGGTGCACAGAGATTATGACTCTTTGACCGGATAGGCTTTGCGGAGTTTTTGGCGGGCTTTTTCGGTGGTGAACATCCAGTTGATCTGAGCCTTGTCGGCGTTTCGCTGGCGCTCCCAGGAGCCGATTTCGGCGACGAG
>CAMDAL010000323.1 GCA_945888565.1 Devosia equisanguinis
GGGAGAGAATTTCGGGGCGATTGGCGCTTGGCCGTTGGGCGGCAGTCGAGGAGATCGGCGGTCCTGCCCTGCTTCTTGCCAGCGACGCTGGTAGCTTCATCACCGGGGCGACCATTGCGGTCGACGGCGGCGCTGTGAAGGTTGGTTAGCCTGAATGCCGTCTTGGAGGGCAGCATGTTTAAAGGAACCGAACTCAGATCCCTAGAGGTGGCTCGGTAAATCTGGACAGCGGGTTAAGTGGAGTTTCTGCCTGAAGGCGGCCAAGATGGCTGCTGAACAGGAGATCAGATGACGAAGCGAACACGCCGGCGTCCGGCATTGTAGTGCGGCGTGGCGGCGCGAGGCAGTTGACGGTGATCCCGAAGCGTCCGACATCAAGGGCCAGGGACCTGGTCATGCCAATAAGGCCGGCCTTGGCGGCGCTGTAGCTGACCCGCTTCTCAAAGCCGCTGGTTCCGAAGATCGACGAAATGTTGATGATGCGGCCCCAGCGCCGGGCTTTCATCTCCGGGATCAGCGCGCGGCTGAGCGCTACTGCGGTGGTCAGGTTCAACTGGATCACGGAATCCCAGGTTTCGTCAGTCAGCTCTTCGATCGCCTGCGGCATGCTGGTGCCAGCATTGTTGACCAGAACATCAACTCGACCGAACGCTGCCAGTGCAGCCTTGGCAAGACCCTCGACATCCTCGCGGACTGTCATGTCTCCCGCCAGGAACTCGACCCGTCGATCCAGGCCGTGAGAGATGTCAGCAACTGCCGATCGCAGCTCGTCGGCGTTGCGACTGGCAATGAGGATGTCCGCACCGGCTTCGGCGAATGTGCGAGCCATCGACTTGCCCAGTCCCTTGCTGCCGCCGGTGACCAGGGCAACCTTGCCGCTTAGATCGAACTGCTTTGCGAACGCCCCCAACTTCCACCTCACTATTTAGATGACACACTCGACGAGGAAAGGGCCCGTGCGCCGCATCGCCACTGACAAAACGTCGGCAAAGGCCTCGCAAGTGTCGACCCGGCGCGCCTCGACACCGAACCCCTTGGCGAGTTGCACCCAGTCGATGGTCGGGTCGCTGAGGCTCATCATGCGAGTGGCGTTACGCCCGACCTCGTTGACACCGAGGTTGCGCAACTCGCCCTGAAGTATGGCGTAGGCGCGATTGGCCAGAACGATAGTGAGAACGTCGAGGTTCTCCCGCGCCTCGGTCCATAGCCCCTGCACCGTGTATAGCCCGCTGCCATCGGCCTGCAGGTTCACGACCTTCCGATCCGGGCAGGCTACGGCGGCGCCGACCGAGAGCGGTATGCCGCCGCCGATCGAGCCTCCAGGCACAGATAGCGAGTCATGTGCTGCCGCCCGGTGCGACAGCGCCCGGAAGCGTGCGGCGGCCGTAATGCCCTCGTCGCAAACGATGGCTCCTTCGGGCAGTTGTCGGGCGAGCAGTTCGCCAAGTGCATCGGGGGTTAAGGGCCCGGTGAGATGCAACGGCTCCAGAGCAGGTCGTGCCACGTGCAGGTCGGTGTCGGCACCGATTTCATCGGCCAACGCCTCTAGGGCCGAGATCTGATCCTCGGCCCGTGATGCCAGCACGATGACTTTGCATCCGTCCGGCACGAGCCGGCTCGGCTTGCCCGGATAGGCGAAGAAAGCCACCGGCTCGCTCGCGCCAACGAGGACCAGGACCTCGACGTCCTTCAGGCTCTGGAGCGCCAAGTCCACGGGATAGGGGATGCTGGTGGGCGAGACTCGGCTGCGGCCACGAGCGACGCGGGATGGCAGCACCTCGGCCAGCACAGCGCCTTCAAACCTAGACGCGATGCGGCCAGTGAGCATCGAGCCCGGCTCGAGCGCCGCTTCATCACCAACGAGGATCGCAAACCTGCCGCCACTGCTGCGGATGGCATCGGCCACATCTCGCACGACGTCCGCACTCGGGCTTGGCCGTAGCGGCTCGCCTAGAGAGCCTAGCGCATGGCCGCTGGCAGCGCTCCAGGCACTGTCGGCCGGCAGGATGAGAGTTGCCGGCCCGGGAGACAGCATGGCCCGCCTGTAAGCGTCTGCCACACCCTCGGCGATCTCGTCGGCGCTGCCGAGCCGCCTTACGTAGCGAGACATCGGGCTGGCGAGCGACTCGATGTCGGTGGTGAGTGGGGCGTCGTATTGAAGGTGATAGGCGGCGTGATCGCCGACGACATTTACAATCGGCGATCCGGCGCGCCGAGCGTTATGCAGGTTGGCCAGGCCGTTTGCGAGGCCGGGCCCGGTATGCAGCAGCGTCGCCGCAGGCCTCCGCAACATACGCCCATAGCCATCCGCCGCGCCGGTGACGACACCTTCAAACAGTCCAAGTATGCATCGCATATCGGGCCGGCGATCGAGGGCCGCTACAAAGTGCATCTCGGAGGTGCCGGGATTGGCGAAGCACACATCGACGCCATGGGCGAGCAGCGCGTCGCACAGCACATCGGCACCGTTCACAGCACGTCCCCCAGCGACTGTCAGAGGATAACTGATCATAAGGCGCGTGACTCGGCAACGCGCCAAGCCAAGAATAGATTTGGCATGGCAACCCCAATGCGAGGAGACGACGATGGACTTAGGGATCAGGGGGGGCGACACGAGCATCTCTTGGCGGCTCGAGCCGTGGACTTGGCAAGGGATGCGCCGAAACCCTGGCGGAAGCCGGATTCAGTCTTGTGGTCAGCGGCCGCAACGCCGAGGCGTTGGCGGGGCGGCCAGGTTACTGCGAGAGCGTCTCGGCGTCACGGTCACCGAAGTTGTGGGCGACGTCGCCAACCCTTCCATGAAGCGGGAGCTGCTTGCGTCATGCTCACCACCCGACATTCCGGTCACCACTGGTTACAGAGCCGGAGGATACGATCGTTGATCACCTTATCGCCAAGCTCGGGACCGATGTTGTTCTCGAAGGTGATGCGATGCCTCTGCGGGCCTTTCGCGACTCCAGTGGCCAGGAACCAACCCGCCCCTTGGCATTAGTTCGGCCACAGACCGCTGAGGAAGTTTCGGTGGTTCTCGGTCTTTGTCATCAGCTCGGGATTTCGGTTGTTCCGCAAGCCGGCCTTACGGGTCTTGCCGGCGGTGCCCATCCGGTTGCTGCAGGCATCGCCCTCTCTCTCGAGAGAATGACAGGAGTAGAAGAGATCGATCCCTTGATGGGAACAATGACCGTCCGTGCCGGCACCCCATTGCAGGCGGTTCAGGAGGCCGCGGACAAGGCCGGCTTCCTTTTTGCACTCGACCTCGGCGCCCGTGGCTCGTGCACAATAGGTGGCGTCATTGCGACAAACGCCGGGGGCAACAGAGTTATTCGTTATGGCATGGCGAGGGAGCATATCCTGGGGCTTGAGGTGGTTTTGCCGGATGGCCAGATCGTCACGTCCCTCAACAAACTGATCAAGAACAACGCCGGCTATGACTTGAAGCAGCTGTTTATCGGTTCAGAGGGGACCCTTGGGGTTGTCACCCGTGCCGTGCTGCGTCTGCAGCCTGCACCAGCTTCGACGACGGCTGCGCTTGTTGGTTGCAGCGGATTTGACAAAGTGCCCGCCATTCTCGCAGCGGCGCGCACGCAGTTCGGGCCCTCGCTTTCGGCCTTCGAGGCAATGTGGCCGGACTTCTATGACTTCATGGTGGCCAACATCCCAGCATCTGGGTCGCCGCTCGGCGGTAAACACGGCCTCTATCTGCTTGTGGAAGCGAGTGAGTTTGAGGCTGGCCGGGAGGTCGAGCGGCTCGAGAATATGCTCGCCGCGTTGATGCAGGCTGGAGTGATAGAGGACGCGGTCGTAGCCAGATCCAATGGTGAGTCAAAGACGCTCTGGTCGATCCGTGAGGGCGTGTCCGAATACCGACGACTGCTTGGCAAGGTTGTTTCGTTCGATATTGGCCTGCAGACCGCTTCGATAGGGCAGTTCGTTGAAGAGGTTCGCACGGCGTTGTCGCAGCGATGGCCTGGGATCCTTTCGCACTTCTACGGGCATATCGGTGACAGCAATCTCCATATCGTCACAAATCTCCCAGCTGCGGACGCCACAGCTCAAAAGGCCGACATCACTAGGCTAGTCTACGACAGGGTGCGCAAGGCCGGGGGCACAGTTTCGGCCGAACACGGCATCGGAACCCAGAAGCTCCCATACCTCAGCTACTCGCGCACATCCGCTGAGGTTGCGCTCATGGCGCTTATCAAGCGTGCTTTGGACCCCAGAAACATCATGAACACCGGCAAGGTCTTGCCTTTAGGGTAAGCAGCCGCGCTCGCTCAACAGAGAAACTCGCCTTCGATCGAGTCAGGCCGTCTGCGTTAGGCGAAGTGAGCGTGTTTGTAAGGCTGCGAGGAATGGGGCTCTTGCCCGGCCCGCGCGGACGACGTCAATGATCTCCGACGGCAATCAGCCATCCTAGGCCGTGTGGACAAAGAGGATTGAACGAACCCGCTGACGCGGGACTGGCGTGTGCGTATGGCTGGGATGGTCTTCTGATGGGAAGGTTTGGTTGCTGAGACCAACCCCTGACCAGGAGACCATCCCATGGCTGAAGCCACGGCAG
>CAMDAL010000324.1 GCA_945888565.1 Devosia equisanguinis
CATCACGTGTGCTTCGAGGTGCCCGACCTCGCCTCGGCCGCTCGCAAGCTCTCCGAGCAGGGCGCCCGCGTCCTCGGCGACGGCAAGCCGAAGACCGGCGCGCACGGCCTGCCGGTGCTGTTCCTGCACCCCAAGGATTTCGACGGCACGCTGATCGAACTCGAGGAAGTGAAGCCCGACCTGCAGCCCGCCTGATGTTCAGAAAGCGTTCATCAACGGGGCGCTGACAAGGCAAAGCCCGACTTATCCCCGTGGGTTCCAGTGCCCCTATCCTTACCGCATCGACTTTGGCGAGGACGGACATGACCGACAGCACCCACCTGAAACTCCCCTACATCCTGCCCGGACAGGCGCAGAAGCACATCACCCACAACGAGGCGCTCGCCGCGCTCGACACGCTGACCCAGCTCGCCGTGCTCGATCGCGACCTGAACACGCCGCCCGGCAGTCCGGATGTAAACATGCGTTACATTGTCGGCCCGACCCCCACCGGCGCGTGGTCCGGCAAGGCAGGGCAGGTCACCGCCTGGGATGGTGCCGCCTGGTGCTTCCATGCCCCCGAACCCGGCTGGCTGGCCTTCGTGCTCGACGAAAACGGCCTCCTCGCCTGGAGCGGCACCGCCTGGGAACCGACGCTCGGCCTCGACAGCGAGACCCCGATGCTCGGCATCAACACCACGCCGGACCCAACCAACCGCCTCGCCGTCGCCAGCGACGCCGTGCTGTTCACATACGGTTCAGACGACGTTCAGCTGAAACTCAACAAGGCATCAACCGCCGACACCGCCTCCCTCATCTTCCAGACCAGCTTCTCCGGCCGCGCCGAACTCGGCACCACCGGCGACGACAACCTCCACCTCAAGGTCAGCCCGGATGGTGTGAGCTGGACGGAGGCGCTGGTGGTGGATTCGGGGACGGTCCAGTCGAACTTCGGTGGTCCAGTCGGGCTGAAGTCGCACCCTGTGTCCGCGCTCCCGCCCGCAACCACGCCCGGCGCCCTGATCTTCGTCTCCGACGCGGCAGGTGGCTCAGTCGTCGCCTTCGCCGATGGCGCCGACTGGCGACGGGTCACCGACCGGGCGGTCGTCAGCTAGATCAGCCCGAATGCGCAAGCTGCGCGCCTGACCGCCACGCCAATGACGTTGAGCGTCGAGTGGACCAGACGGCGGCGGATCGGCGCAGTCATCTGCTCGACCGTGTCCAGCCCGAAGCCGCGGCATCCTTGCTGGAGATGATCGGCTCGCCCGTCAGCGGCCACTCCACCCCCAGCGTGGGATCGTCCCATCGGATCGTGCGTTCGCTTGGGCCGTGCCAGTATGCCGTGGTCTTGTAGAGGAACTCGGTGTTGTCCTCGAGGGCCAGGAAGCCGTGCGTGAAGCCCTCGGGGATCCAGAACTGCATGCGGTTCTGCGCGCTGAGTTCGACGGCGGCCCACTGGCCAAAGGTGGCAGAGCCTTCGCGAATATCCACGGCCACATCCCAGGCCGCGCCGCGGACGACGCGGACCAGCTTGCCCTGGGCGTGTGGGGCTACCTGGTAGTGCAGCCCGCGCAGCACCCCCTTGTGGCTGACCGAATGGTTGTCCTGCACGAAATCGACGTCGAGCCCGGTGGCTTCGCGGAAGCGGGCAAGATTGAAGCTTTCGAAGAAGGCGCCGCGCTCATCCGCGAACACCCGCGGCTCCAGCACCAGCAGGCCTTCGATATGCACCTGGGTCACCTGCATCAGCGACCCTCCCGCAGCAGGGTGGTCAGGTAGAGGCCGTAGCCGCTCTTTTCGAGCGGCTGCGCCAGCCGCTCGAGTTGCGCATCGTCGATCCAGCCGTTGCGCCAGGCGATCTCCTCGGGGCACGCGACCTTGAGGCCCTGCCGCTTTTCCAGCGTGGCGATGAACTGGCCGGCCTCGAGCAGGGAGTCGTGCGTGCCGGTATCGAGCCAGGCGAAGCCCCGGCCCATGCGTTCCACTGTCAGGGTGCCGGCCTCGAGATAGAGCCGATTGAGGTCGGTGATCTCGAGCTCGCCCCGTGGCGAGGGCCGCAGCTGGCGGGCAAGTTCCACCACCTGCTCGTCGTAGTAGTAGAGGCCGGTGACCGCGTAGTTCGATTTCGGCGCTGTGGGCTTTTCCTCGATCGAGGTGGCCCGGCCGGCGCTGTCGAAACCCACCACGCCATATCGCTCCGGATCGTTCACCCGGTAGGCGAACACCGTGGCCCCGGACTGTCGGCCAGAGGCACTGTCGAGCAGTCGCGGCAGGTCGTGGCCGAAATAGATGTTGTCGCCGAGGATCAGCGTCGATGGCCCGCCCGCAACGAAGTCGGCCCCAAGGATGAAGGCCTGCGCCAGTCCGTCGGGCTTCGGCTGCACGACGTAGTGGAAAGCCATACCCCAGGCGGAGCCATCGCCGAGCAGCTCGCGGAAGCGCGGCAGGTCGGCCGGGGTCGAGATCACCAGTACCTCGCGGATGCCGCCATGCATCAGGGTCGCGAGCGGATAGTAGATCATCGGCTTGTCGTAGACGGGCAGCAACTGTTTGGAAACGCTTAGAGTTGCCGGGTGCAGCCTGGTGCCGGCGCCGCCGGCGAGGATGATGCCGCGACGGGTCATGTGGTCGCTCCGACGATGGTTGCGATGGTGGGGCGCACATCCTCGCGCCAGCCAGGCAGGTCCAGCCCGAGGGCGCTGCTCAGCTTGTGGTTCGAGAGGTGCGCGTTCTTCGGCCGTGGCGCCGGGGTCGGGAACACCGATGACGGGACCGGCAGGATACGCTCGACCTTCAGTTGGGCGCCCATCCGCCGCGCCTCCTCGATGATGAAGCAGGCATAGTCGTAGCGGCTGGTCTCGCCCGTGGTCGTCAGGTGGTAGAGGCCCGAGGGCAGGGGGCGGCCGGCGGCGCCCAGTGCAATGGTCCTCCCGATCGTCTCGGCGATCAGCCGGGCGCTGGTCGGGCAGCCGGACTGGTCATCAATCACCTGCAGTTCCTCGCGCTGCGCCGCGGCCTCCAGCATCTTGCCGGCGAAGTTTGGATGCGAGGCGGAGTGCACCCAGCTGGTCCTGAGCGTCAGGTAGTCTGCGCCCGTCGCGGCGATGGCTACCTCGCCCTCGAGCTTGCTGCGCCCGTAGACGTTGATCGGCGAGGTCGGATCGTCCTCGGCATAGGGCTGGGTCTGCTCGCCGTCGAAGACGTAGTCGGTCGAGATGTGGATCAGCCGCGCCCCGACCTGCAGCGCCGCTTCCGCCAGCCGGCCCGGCGAAGTGGCATTGACCAGCCGCGCCACCTCTGGCTCTGATTCCGCTTTGTCGACCGCCGTGTAAGCCGCGGCATTGACGATGATATCGGGCCGTTCGCGATGAACCAGCCGCGCCACATCGTCGGGCCGGGTGAAGTCGGCCCCGGCGCGTCCATAGGCGGCGATCTCGCCGAGTGGGGCGAGGATCGCCGTCAGTGCCGTGCCGACCTGTCCATCGCGGCCGAGGATCAGGAACTTCATGTGTATTGCCTCGCGATCCAGTCCCGATAGGCGCCGCTGGTGACACCGGCCACCCAGTCCGGATTGTCGAGATACCAGTCCACCGTGCGGGCGAGCCCGGCCGCAAACGACACGGCCGGCTGCCAGCCCAGGTCGCGGCCGATCCGGCGGGCGTCGATCGCGTAGCGCCGGTCGTGCCCGGGGCGGTCGGCGACAAAGGCGATCTGCGCCGCGTACGATGTCCCGTCAGCGCGTGGCCGGCGCGTGTCCAGCAGGCCGCAGATCGCGCGCACCACGTCAATGTTTGCCATCTGGTTGTCTCCGCCGACATTGTAGGTGGCGCCCGGCGCGGCGCGTTCGAGCACCAAGCGAATGGCGGCGCAGTGGTCGCCGACATAGAGCCAGTCGCGCACCTGCTGGCCGTCGCCATAGATCGGCAGCGCCTTGCTGCTCAACGCATTGTGGATCACCAGCGGGATCAGCTTCTCTGGAAACTGGTAGGGCCCGTAATTGTTCGAGCAGTTGGTGACGAGCGTGTTGAGCCCGAAGGTCTCGCGATAGGAACGGACGAGATGGTCCGAACTCGCCTTGCTCGCCGCATAGGGGCTGTTGGGGAGGTACGGGTTGGTCTCGGCGAACGCCGGATCGCCGGGCTCCAGGGTGCCGTATACTTCATCGGTCGAGACATGCAGGAACCGGAAGCCGTCGCGCCCGGTGGCGTCCAGCTCGCCGACGTAACCCCGCACTGCTTCCAGCAGGTGCAGCGTACCCATCACATTGGTCTCGAAGAATGGTGCCGGTCCCGAGATCGAGCGATCGACATGGCTTTCGGCCGCAAAATTGACCACGGCGCGCACCTGGTGGTCGCACAGCAGCTGGCCCATCAACTCCGCATCGCCAATCGATCCGCGCACGAAACTATGCCGCTGGTCGGCGTCCAGCGAGCCGATATTGGCGGGGTTGCCGGCATAGGTCAGTGCGTCCAGCGTCACCACCGGCTCGTCCGACCCCGCTAACCAGTCGAGGACGAAATTCGAGCCGATGAAGCCGGCCCCTCCGGTCACGAGGATCGTCACGTTGAAGTCCTCC
>CAMDAL010000325.1 GCA_945888565.1 Devosia equisanguinis
ATCTTCGTTTCGGTGTCCGAACTACCCGGCAGTAGCCCGCGGCACGAAGCGCGCCGGGATGACCACCGGGGGTGTCCCGGGAACGAACGGGGTGGGCTCGGCGATCATCCGCACCATTTCGTGCACGTAGGCGGCCTTGTCGTAGCCGATGGAGGCGATCGGATAGGCGTCGAAATCGAGCAGCGACAGGTCGTCGAAGCCGTAGAGGCGGAAGTGCGCCGGCCGGTTGCCTGGGAAGTGCATGCGGCAGAGGTCTAGAATGCCCATGGCCATGGCGTCAGACGTACAGAACACGGCGTCAGGGAAGTCTTCGCCGACAAACTCGGCAGCTGCCGCGTGGCCGCTCAGGTAGGAGTAATCACCCTGAACGGTCCTGGTGAGGATGATGCCGTGGCGCTGGAACGCCTCGCGATAGGTATCGCCGCGCGCCTGCTCGACCAGCGAGGTGGCACGGCCGGTCACGAGGGCGGCGGTGTGGACGCCCTTTTTCGCCGCGTCGGCGACCGCCTCGAAGATGCCGCGGGCCTCGTCGGGGACGATGGCGCGCGACAGCCGGTCGTGCCGGCCGTTGAGCATGATCACCTGGTCGGTGCGGAACATTTCGCGCACCGTCGCGGCATCGGCAAAGTCGGAGAACACCAGCGCGGCATCCACGTGATAGGCGACGCCCTGGCGGAGGAACTCCTCGACCTTGTCGACCGACCCGACGCGGATGAGGATCACCTGCTTGCCGATCGCCTGCACCTCGGCCAGCAGCTTGTCGAACAGGTCGAGGTCGGAGAGGTCGTGGATGTGGTTTACCACCACGGCGACGAGGTTCACCGTCTTGGTGGTCAGGCTCTGGGCCAGCAGGTTGACGCGGAAGCCGAGGTCGCGCGCCGCCGCCAGCACCCGTTCGCGCTTGTCGGCGGAAACCGGGCGGGGTTCGGGCGACAGGGCACGCGACGCGACAGCTTTCGAGACCCTCGCGAGGCGCGCGACATCGGCAATGGTCGTCTTGCTGCTCAACTTGCCGGCGTGTCGATAGCTGCCACCAGTTCGTCCTTCTCCCCTCTATCGCTTGCAGACGCTGAAAACCAAGGCAAACCATACGGATGATCACCTGCTTAGACATCGGCGGTTCCGGCATCAAGGCTGCCGTGGCGCGGAGTCCCGGCCAGATCGAGGTATTGGGAAGGCTGCGGACGCCGCTCGACGACTTCGAGGCTTTCGTTGCGGCAATCCGCGAGGTGCTGGCGCTGTCGCCGGCACCCGATGGGTCGGCCATTGCCATAGCCATCACCGGGGTAGTCGATCCGGCGACGGGCAGCATCAAGTGCGCCAACATCCCCTGCATCGACGGGCGAAGGCTGGCGACGGACCTGTCGGCGCGGCTGCGGCGCCCGGTGGTGATCGGCAATGATGCCGACCTGTTCGCGCTGGCGGAGGCCGGGGCCGGAGCGGGGCAGGGGCACGCCATCGTCTTCGGGGTGATCCTCGGCACCGGCGTTGGCGGCGGACTGGTGATCGACGGCAAGGTGGTGAGCGGTCCGGGCGGCTATGCCGGCGAATGGGGCCATGCCCCGGTCGCAGCGACCCGCGTGCTGGAGCCGCCGGTGGAGTTGCCGCGCTTTGCCTGCGGCTGCGGGCAGGTGGGCTGCGTCGATACGCTGGGCGGCGCGCGGGGACTGGAGCGGTTGCACAAGCATTTCACCGGGCAGGCCCGGAACAGCGTCGAAATCGTCGCGGCGTGGGAGGCGGGCGAGGCGGCTGCCGGGCGCAGCATCGATGCGTTCATGGAGATCGTGGCGCCGCCGCTGGTCAACGTGGTCGGCGCGGGCAGCGTGCCGGTGGGCGGCGGACTTGGCAAATCGCACGCGCTGATCGCACGGCTCGACCGAGAGGTGCGGGCCCGCATCCTGCGCCGGACAATCGCGCCGCTGGTCGTGCCGGCACAACTCGATGGCGAGCCCGGGCTGGTGGGCGCGGCGATCCTCGGAGGACTGATATGAAGCTCGAGGTCTGCGTTGCCGACCCGCAGTCGCTGGCCGCCGCGATCGAAGGCGGGGCCGAACGGATCGAACTCTGCTCGGCGCTGGAACTGGGCGGGCTGACGCCGCTGCCGGGGCTGATCGCGCTTGCGGCAACATCCGGGGTGGAAACCTTCGCGCTGGTGAGGCCACGCTCCGGCGATTTCGTCTTCGACAGCCACGACCTCGATGCGATGCTGCGCGACATTGCGGCCGTGCGACAGTCCGGGCTGGCGGGCGTGGTGCTGGGCGCCAATCATCCTGACGGGACGCTCGACCAAGCGACATTGGCGCGGCTGCTGGACGAGGCCGATGGGCTCGGCACCACCCTGCATCGCGCCATCGACCTCGTTCCGGATTTCGCCGAGGCAACCGAGGCGGCGATCGAGCTCGGCTTTGATCGCGTCCTCACCTCCGGCGGGGCTCCGACGGTGCTGGACGGCCTCGGCCAGCTGGCGCTGGTGCACGCGACGGCGCGCGGCCGGATCCAGGTCATGGCAGGTTCGGGCCTCAGGCCAGACAATGTGCTCGAGCTGCTGGCAGCAGTACCGGTGGACGAGGTGCATTCCTCCTGTGCCGGCGAGCCGATGCCGTCGGCCGAAGGGGCCGTGCGCCTCGGCTTTGCGGCGAAGACCCGGCGACACACCGACGCCGCGGTCGTTCGAGCCTTCCGCGACAGGCTCGCCGGATGGGGCGCTAGCCGGCAGTAATCGCCAGTGTGCGCGTGCCCATGCGGTCGCTCGAGACGGTGACGTCGATTTGTCCTGCGCCTGTCGCCTGTACCCAGAAGCCGGTCGAACCGGCGCGGAGCGGCACCGTGGCGGGGCCAAGGCGCTTGCCGGTGCCGGATACTTCGATCGTCACCGGCTCGGGGTAGAAGGGGAGCTTGTGGCCTGCCTGGTCGAGGGCGCGGACCATGACGCGGACCGCATCGGTGGAGCCGATGGCGACGGCATCGGCGACGACTTCGAGTGTCTTCGCCACCGGATCCGCGACGTAGTTCACCACCTTCACGGCTTTGCCGTCGATGAAGCCGGTGATGGTGGCGTCATGCCATTCCATGCCCCAAAGGCCGAGTTCCTCGTCGCTGAAGTGGCCGCGCTCGAATACGACCGGGGCATGCGGCAGGTGCGGGTAGGTCTCGCGGTCGGGGCCGAGGCGCTTCACCACGTTGTCGCCGTAGCGGACTTCCACCTCGTCGCAGTTGGTGAGGATCATCAGCGGCAGCACGCCGCCGATGTTGCGCTCGCCGCGGGCCCAGAAGGTGACGGGCTGGAGGATGATCTCCTCGTCCGGCTCGCACTGGCTGGCATAGGCGTAAGCCGCGAACTTGGGCTCGCGGAACATGTCCATCACGCCATGGTGGCAGATGCGGTCGCCCGAGCCGAAATCCTTGTGGGTGTTGTAGTCGAAGGCGCACCAGCCGATGGCGCCGGAAATGCCGGGGTTGCCGTAGGCGGCGTTCAGCACATCGAGGTGGCGACGGACATGCTCGGCCTGCCGCTGCTCCTGGTCGGTGCTCTTGGTGGGGTACATGTGCCCGCCGAACTCGGTGATCATGCAGGGCACGGGCCTTTCGAGGCCGGTGGTCTCGCTGATCGGACGGAGCGCGGTGCGGGGGCGGTTGCCGCCGAGTTCCTCGTTGCCGAGGATGAAGTCGTTCATGGTGTAGACGTCTTCGAGCATCTCGCTGTCGGTGATGTAGCGGACACCACCGGTCTGCCGCGTCTTGTCGAGCTCACGCGCGAGGCGGTTGGTCGTGACGTAGAAGTCGTGGTCGTCGTGGCTTTCGTTGATGCGGACGCCCCAGATGATGATCGAGGGGTGGTTCCAGTCGCGCGTGATCATGCGGCGGACGTTCTCCACCGACTCGGCCTTCCAGCCCTCGCCGCCGATATGTTGCCAGCCGGGAATCTCCTCGAACACCAGCAGGCCGATGCGGTCGCAGTGGTCGAGGAACCAGGTCGACTGCGGATAGTGCGAGGTGCGCACGATGTTGACGTGCAGTTCGCGCTTCAGGATCTCGGCGTCGCGCTCCTGCGCAGCGCGACCCAGCGCATAGCCGGAATAGGGGAAGGACTGGTGGCGGTTCAGGCCCCGCAGCTTCAGGTGCCGGCCGTTTAGGAAGAAGCCCTCCGGGGTGAACTCGGCCGTGCGGAAACCAAAGGCGGTGTCCAGCACGTCCGAGTCCCCCAGGGAGAGGGTCAGGGTGTAGAGGTTGGGGCTGTCGATATCCCACAGCGCAATGCCGGCGAGCCCTTCGAAGCGGAACGATACCTCGGCTGCGGCGGGCTGCTCGGCGGTCGCCAGCACGGTGCCCGCCGCGTCCTTGAGGTTCGCGGTGAGCTGGCCGGCGAAGGCGCGGCCCTGCGGGTTGGCGAGGGTCGCGCGGACGGTGACGGTCTTGCTTGCCGCGAGGGCGTCCGGCGTCTCGATCTTCACCCCGGCGATCGAGACGGGGGCGGTGCGCCTGAGCCAGACGTCGCGGTAGATGCCGGCATAGGTGAGGTAGTCGATGCGGCCGCCAAAGGGGGGGAT
>CAMDAL010000326.1 GCA_945888565.1 Devosia equisanguinis
GTTGATGCCGTCGGGGATGGCGAGCGTCGGGGCGGCTCACAGCCATTCACGCCGAACCCCGAGCTGCTTCGTGACGAAGACGCAGCCACCGCCGCACTTCTTCGGATCGCGTCGAAGATGGTGAACCCCGACACCGAGTGGTGGGGCTATGCCCGCGTGATGGGCTTGCTGAGGAACTTCGGCCATGTCTACAACATCCGCCAGTCGGTGATCCGCGAGGCCGTGCACCTGTGGGCGTCGAAGTCCGGGAAGTACGACACCCAGTCGACCGACAACCTGCTGAACAGCTACGGCAGGAACCAGATGAACCGGGTCAGCCTCGGCGAGCTGCTGGCGCTTGAGCGTTGGTCCGAGACCGATGACGCGATCTACGCCACCGTGCTGGCAGACTACCAGCAGCGCCGTGACGCGAAGTACAAGACCAAGCTGCAGCCGCTCAGCGAGGGGCAGGGCATCACCCGCAACAACGTGTGGAGCCAAGCGGAAATGGAGCGGCGCGCCGAGCGCACTTACGCTGCGATTTTCAAGGCATACGAATACGGCAGGCAGTTCGAGGTCGCGTACAACAAAGTATTCTTGGAAGAGTTCGAGAAGGTTGCCAACGGTGCCCAGCGCGCCGAATTCAATGAATGCGTCTCGCAAATCACCAAGGCGAACCCCGACATGTCGCTGGATGATGCACGCAAGCTCGCAAATGCACGGCTGATGGCACGGGAGCGCCGGAAGGCACTCAAGGCGACACAGGCCGCGATGGAGGGGCAGGGGAGTGGTGCTAAGGGCAGGACGCGCGTCCGGCTGCGCAAGGCAATCCGCAGGCTCCTGCGGTGGTCGGCTGGCGTCGGCAAGACCACGCTATTCGCTCACCATTACGTTGCCAATGAGCGGATGCGCACGCAGGACTACGTCAACGCCTACTTTCACGACACGGCTGCGGCGGAGCGCTTCATCGCGGAGGTGCTCGGGGAGGCTGCGGAGGCTGGTGTTGATGGCAGCAGCCTTAACGTCAGGCTGATCGTTGGGCGGAGCAACACCAAGCGCACCGGCAAGCCCACTGCGCCGTGCCTCAAGCCGAATGCTGCAGAGGCAGTCGGCAAGCGTGGGCTGAACGTCTACAACTCGATGTGCCGCCAGTTGATGGCCGAGGATCGTGCTGGAAATCCGATCTATGACCACTGCGAGCATCACCCGAAGGGCACATCCAACGAGAAGTGTGACTTCTCGGGTTTCTTCGAGGACAACAGCCCCGGCCTCCGTGTGTTCATTCACCAGAACATGCCGACCACCCAACCGGATGAATGGAAACTGCCGCCCCCGAACTTCG
The DNA here is from genome assembly GCA_945888565.1 of Devosia equisanguinis. GTDB lineage: Bacteria > Pseudomonadota > Alphaproteobacteria > Rhizobiales > Devosiaceae > Devosia_A > Devosia_A equisanguinis_A. Next base: position 1,322 of record CAMDAL010000326.1, read on the forward strand.
TTCTTGTGGACGAGAACTTCATTTCGGCGATGCACGAGTTCGCGGAGATGCCCGTCAAGTGGTTGTGGGACGAGGCGTCCTACATCGACGCCGATGATGTCATCTTGGAACTGGTGGAAAAGCACAACAGGAAGGCCGGCGGCGAGGCAATCACCTCGAAGCAGTACAAGCAGAAGCAGGCGGTCATCGAGGCTATCGGGTGCCTGAAGGTTGCGCTCGCAGAGCAGGGTGGCTTGGGTCTGCTGAAGATCGAGAGGCTGGTTGCTGACCGCTTCAGTGGCAAGGTCGAGCTGCTGATCAAGGCAGCGAAGGCGATGGCAAAGAAGAAGCGTGTAACGCTCCACCCGTCGATGAGCCAGAGTGAAGTGCTGATGGCCGTGAGCAAGGATCGCGGTATCGACCATCGCAAGGTCGTGAAGGTGCTTGAGCGTCTTCAGTCCGACCTTATCAACCTTGCTGGCATTGGCCGGTCGAACTCGCTGTGGGTCAAGGAAGACGGTGTCATCCGTGTTGACAGCCACAAGACACTGCGCCTGCGCCCCAACACCTCAGTGTTGGTGATCGACGCCGACGGGAACATCGACTTCGCTCGCCGGGTGTTTGGTGAGAGCGTGATGGAGAACGTCCTGCGCGGCGAGAGGCTGGGCACTGTCGTGCAGAATTTCGAGGGCGAGCAGTCGAAGGGGTACATGACCCGGCTGCTCTGCGTCGAGGTCTCAGAGTGGCACGCCAAGAAGCTCGGCATCACGCTCGAAGAGGCCTTCGCGATGCCGGAGGTCAAGGCGGAGATCGAACGCCGCCGCAAGAAGAGCGGGCGGGCAGACGCTTTCTACGACGAGCTGCGCGACACTGTCCGGAAGCAGGTGGCCCTCGGCATGCGCGTCCTGATCGCGGTTCCGAAGGCAGTTCGGACGGCAATGGTGACCTACGCCAAGCTCCACGGCGGCGACACTGAGAACGACCTGCTCGCTCACATTGCGTTTCAGGAGCGGGTCTCCGAGAACTGGTTCGGGGCACGTCTGACCCATCCGCCGGTATTCGTTGGGTCGAATGAGTTCAAGAACTTCCACGTCGTGCACATTGTCAGCCGCGAGCAGCCGCCAATCGAGAACTTGAAGGGCGTCGCGGGCGCGTTCTTCCACGACGACCCGACCGTCGACCTTGAGAGCGACACGGTGATGGCGCTGCAGCCGTATGCCCTCCGGAACTTGAACGACGTTCAGGTTGAGGTTCGTGTCCACCCCGACGAGCGGGTGCAGTATCTGATGTCGCTGAGCCGGGAACTGAAGATGCTGCAGGCAATCGACCGGCTCCGCCTGTTGCGGCAGAACCCCGAGCGCCTGCTGAATGGCGAGATGTTCACGCCGCGTGTCTATGTCCACTCCAACCTGCCGCTGGACGGGCTGGAGATTGACCAGCTCGTGGGCGGGCACGAGATGCGGACCTACGGCGGGTCGCCGTGGGTGGCCGCGCTCAGCCGTCCGGAGGGCATCATGCCGGTCGGGGTCATTCCCCTGACCACGAGCTGGGTCCACAAGCACGCCGGTCTCAAGAACGCCGAAGGTGGACCTATGCCACGCACGACCGTGAAGGCCCTCGTCAGCAAGATGCGGGATGAGCCGCACCGCGCTCCGGATGGTGCCGTTGTGGTCCGGCTTGAGGCATGGAGCACGATGGGCGACGTCGAGCCGATCTCCGCTCTGGTATCCCGCGAGGTGTTTCTGTCCCGGCCAAGCGACATTCCGGCACTCGTGTCGGTTGCGTTGGCGCACGAAGACGTATTCACAGGCGAGCTGCCTCACGTTGACTGGCGGCAGTCTACTCGCGATCTGGTTGAGTTCGGCGACATTCAGTACGTTGAGGTCGCGGACGACATCACTGGCGAGGTCACCGTCGAACACCGCTGCGTCGGTGGCCTCGGCTACCTCGGAGCATCATTTGGGTATGGTCCGCTATCTGTGGTTGGTACTGACGCGCTCAACGTTACCCCAACTGTAACGCCGGACCCAAAAGTGTCGCAACCGGACTGGTCCGCCCAAAGAAATTCTTCCCCTTCTTTCTATAGGCAGACCAGTCCAGTTGCGACAGGCGTTACAGTTGGCGTTACAGTTGGGTCCGACGCCCCGAAGCCGGTCCGGAAGGTCGCCGACGTGGTCGACGCGATGCTGGCATCCGGTGTCATGGTTCCGCGCGGCGTGAAGGGCTACGCCGAGTTGGTTGCGCTCGTGACCGGCAAGAGCGCTGGTCGCATTCGCAACACCCTGTCCGGCAGCGCGGCTCTGCGCGAGCGCTGGGATGCCGCCGTCACGCTGGCCGACTGCACCAACCGCGTCACCCTGAAGGATGGCACCTACAGCATCCCGGCGCGCGTCACCGACACCGGCTCGGCGGACAACGGGACCGAGCTGCTGATCTCGCTCGAATGCCTCATCGAGCCGATGTCCGAACCCGGCGCAGAAACATAGGGCAATCGGCGTCTTCCGGGACATCTGCCTCGCAATTGTCATACAAATACGATATAATGTCTATCGTCTCAGTAGAGTATCGCAGAGCCGCTTTGGCTGGCCGACTGGCCGTTGTTTGCTGGAGGTAAACTGATGCAGAACCCGAAGAGCCTGACAAAGGGTGTGTTCGAGCCGGACCCCTTGAACATGTATGGCAACCCGCTGGACCTGTACGACTGGACGGTCATCGGCTGTCAGACTGTCGTCGGCACCCACAACCTGCGCGACCGCACGGCGGCGATTGATCCGGTATCTGCCGAGATGGCGCGGGCCAACGCCGAATACTGGGCCGAGCTTGGCGTGCGGACGATCTGGCAGAACGACTTCACCAAGGCCAAGCACCTGTTGCTTGATCACACGATGGAGCACCACCCGGCCTTCCGTCGCGCCGCCGCAGGTGACCTGCTTGCAATGAAGCCAGAGCGCCAGCGCATCCCCGCCGACGTGGTCGCGATCTCTGACCTGCGCGCCGCACGCGAGGCTGCGCGCGCCGTCGCCTCTGCCGGGATCACCGGTCGCCAGCAGGCCGCCCGCTGATGCTCCACCTGCCGCCGGGCACCAGAGACATCGCCATCACCACCATCGAGATGCTGGCGTCGGGTGCCGCGCGCATCGACACCGGCATCGTTGTCTGCGGTCGGGCCGTCCGCCCGCTCGACTTGTTCATCGAGATCGCGGGCAGCGCCGACAGGTTTCCGGCAATGCTCGCCGAAGTCATTGG
>CAMDAL010000327.1 GCA_945888565.1 Devosia equisanguinis
CGGTGCGGCAGACGTCCTGGGCATAGGGGCAGCGGGGGTGGAAGGGGCAGCCTGAGGGCAGGTTGGCCGGGTCGGCGACTTCGCCGCGGATGGCGACGCGCTCGCGCTTGACGTGCGGGTCGGCCTCGGGGACGGCCGAGAGCAGGGCCTCGACATAAGGCATTTTCGGGCGGCGGAGCAGCGTCTCGGTGTCGGCGAACTCGACGATCTTGCCTAGGTACATCACCGCCACCCGGTCGCACTGGTGCTCGATGACGCCGAGGTCGTGCGAGATGAACAGGTAGGTGGTGCCGAGGCGCTCCTGGATGTCGATCAAAAGGTTCAACACCTGGGCCTGCACCGAGACGTCGAGGGCCGAGACGGCCTCGTCGCATACGACGAAATCGGGTTCGAGCGCCAGGGCCCGGGCGATGCCGATACGCTGGCGCTGGCCGCCTGAAAAGGTGTGCGGGTAGCGCAGCAGGTAGCCTGAGTCGAGACCGACCAGTTCGAGCAATTCGGTGACCCGTTCGCGGCGTGCCCTGCCGCTCATGTGCTCAAGGCAGATCAGCGGCTCGGCGATGATCTCCTCGACGTTCATGCGCGGGTTGAGCGAGGCGTAAGGGTCCTGAAAGACCATCTGCATCTTGCGGCGGATGCGCTTCAAATCAGTACGGCCGAGCTTCGCCACATCGACGGTGCCGTGCTCGCCGTGGAACAGGATTTCGCCGGCGCTGGGCTCGATGGCCCGGAGGATGGCGCGGCCGGTGGTGGACTTGCCGCAGCCGCTCTCGCCGACGAGGCCGAGGGTCTCGCCGCGCATGATGGTCAGATCGATGCCGTCGATTGCCCGGACCTCGCCGGTGACGCGGCGGGAGAGGCCGGAATGGATCGGGAAGCGCTTGCTCAACCCTTTGATCTCGATCAGCGGGGTGCCCATGGACGTTGTCATGCGGCGGCCTCCAGGGCTTTGGAGGCGACGAGGACCTCGGGGTAGAGCAGGCAGCGGGCCCTGTGGCCCTCGGCGACTTCGGCCATCGCCGGCTTCACCACATCACACAGGCCTGGGACGGCCTTGGGGCAGCGCGGGTGGAAGGCGCAGCCTGGGAGTTCCGAGAGAGCCGGGGGGACGGAGCCGCGCATGGCGGGGAGGCGCTCGCGCTTGCCGTGGCGGCTGCCGAGGCGGGGGACCGAACCGAGCAACCCTTGCGTGTAGGGGTGCATCGGGGTGTCGAACAGCGCTTCGGTGGTGGTCTCCTCGACCACCTGGCCCAGATACATCACGGCGACGCGGCTGGTGTTGCGGGCGACGACGCCGAGGTCGTGGGTGATCAGCAGCACGGTCATGCCGAGCTCCGCCTGCAGGCGGGCCAGCAGTTCGAGGATCTGCGCCTGGATGGTGACGTCGAGGGCGGTGGTCGGCTCGTCGGCAACCAGCACGTCGGGCTTGCAGGCGAGGGCCATGGCGATCATGGCGCGCTGGCGCATGCCGCCCGACAGGTTGAACGGGAATGCGTCGAAGCGCTGGCGAGCGTTCGGCATGCCGACGAGATCGAGCATCTCGATCGCGCGCTCCTTCGCCGCGCGCTTGTCGAGCTTCTCGTGGATGGTCAGCATCTCGGCGATCTGGTTGCCGATGGTGTGAACCGGCGAGAAGGCGGTCATCGGCTCCTGAAAGATCATCGCAAGGCGGCGGCCGCGGATGGCGCGCATCGGAGCGCCGTCGGGTTCGAGCCTGGCGAGATCGATGCTGCCGGCGGCGCCATTGTCGAGCAGCACGGAGCCGGCGGTGATGCGCATCGGGTTGGGGGTGATGTTTAGCAGCGCCCGGGCGGTCATCGACTTGCCGCAGCCGCTCTCGCCGACAAGGCCGGTGGTCGCCCCACGGGGCAGGTCGAGATCGATGCCGCGTAGGGGTCGCAGCATGCCGTGACGACTGCGGGCGCCGACCTCGAGGCCGCGGATGGAGATGACAGGCCGGCTCACTTGAGGCTTTCCTTCGAGAAGGGGTCGGCCGCGTCGCGGAGGCCATCGCCGAGGAAGTTGAAGGCTAGCACGGTGACGATCACCAGCGCACCGGGCAGCAGCAGCCAGGGTGCGGTGGCGAGCGTGTTGACGTTCTGCGCGTCCTGCAGCAGCACGCCCCAGCTCAGGGCGGGTGGGGTGAGGCCGATGCCGAGGAACGACAGCGCGGTTTCGGCGAGGATCATCGATGGGATGGAGAGCGTCACCGAGGCGATGATGTGGCTGGCGAAGCTCGGCAGCAGGTGCTTGCGGATGATACGCGCTTCGCTGGCGCCGGCGAGGCGGGCGGCCATGACGAAATCCTCCTCGCGCAGCGACAGGAAGCGGCCGCGGACCACGCGGGCGAGGTCCGTCCAGCCGACGAGCGACAGGATGACGGTGATGCCGAAATAGACCTGTATGGTCGTCCAGTCATGCGGCAGCGCGGCGGCGAGTGCCATCCACAGCGGAATAGAGGGAAAGCACTGGATGATCTCGATCAGCCGCTGCACGGCGAGGTCTACCCAGCCGCCGAAATAGCCCGAGATGCCGCCAAGCACGATGCCGAGGACAAGGCTTAGCGCCACGCCGACAAGCCCGATCGAAAGCGAGATGCGCGAGCCGTAGATCATGCGGGAGAACACGTCGCGGCCGAGGCTGTCGGTGCCCATCAGAAAGAAGGCGCCGCCCTTCGGCACGCCGAACAGATGCATGTCGCCGGGGAACAGGCCGAACAAGCTATGCCTGTCGCCGCTGATGAATAGCTGCAGCGGGAAGCGCTGCGTGGTATCGATGGCGTAGACCCGCTTGAAGGTCTTGCGGTCGAGCTGCTGCGACATGCCGAAGGCGACGGGTGGCCAGACGAACTCGCCGTCGACCATCACGGTGGGGACGGTCGGGGCTGCAAAGGGCAGGCCGAAGCGGGTTTCGGGGTCGTAGGGGGCGATCCAGTTGGCGAAGATCGCCATCAGGTAGAGGGCGGCGATGATCCAGATACTCCAGACCGCGAGCCTGTGGGCGCGGAACTTGTACCACATCAGGCTCAATGGCGATTCCACCGGGGCAGCGCGCATCGGGGCGGTGGGAATGCCGGCGAGAGGCTTGGCTTCTACTGTCATGATAGCCGGATCCTCGGGTCGAGCCAGGCGAGCATAATGTCCGAGATGAGGACGCCGATCACCGTCAGCACCGCCAGCATCAGCACGAAGGCGCCGGCGAGGTAGGTGTCCTGGCTCAGGAGCGCCCCGTAGAGCAGCGGCCCGGTAGTGGGCAGGTTCAGCACGATCGATACGATCACCTCGCCCGAGATCATGCCGGGGAGGATGAAGCCCATCGATGAGACGAAGGGGTTGAGAGCGATGCGGACCGGGTATTTCAGGATCAGCAGCATCGGGTGGAGGCCCTTGGCGCGGGCCGTCTCGACGTAGGGCTTGCGCAGTTCGTCGAGCACGTTGGCGCGCGTGATGCGGATGAGGCCGGCGGTGCCGGCCGTGCCGACGATCACCACCGGAATCCACAGGTGGCTCAACAGGTCGACAAACTTGTCGAGGCTCCATGGTGCGTTGAGATATTGCGGTGAGAACAGGCCGCCGACCGAGAGGCCGAAGTAGCGGTTCGAGATGTAGAGGAAGGTCAACGCCAGCATGAAATTCGGGATGCCAAGGCCCAAAAAGCCCAGCACCGTGAAGAAGTAGTCGCCGATCGAATACTGCTTCACCGCCGAGAAAATGCCGATTGGAAGAGCGATCGACCATGCAAAGAGCAGCGAGCAGGTAGCGACGAGGAAGGTGGTCGGCAGCCGGTCGACGATCAGTTGGCTCACCGGCATGCGCCACTCGAACGAGTAGCCGAAATTGCCCTCGAACATGATGTTCCCGAGCCACTTGAAGTACTGCACCCAAACGGGATCGTTGAGTCCGTAGTGCAGGCGCAACGAGTCGATGGTGGCCTGGTCGACGGTGGACCCCAGTGCCTCGAGCCGCGCGATATACGAACTCAGATAGTCGCCCGGCGGCAACTGGATGATGATGAACGAGATGATCGAAATGACGACCAGCGTGGGGATCATCCACAGCAGCCGCCCGAGTATGAAGCGCCACATCCGTTCCAGGTCCCGGCGGAGAGAGGAGGGGCCGGCCTGAGCCGGCCCCGGAAGGTTCAGGCGAGCATCACTTCAGGTAAAACTGCTCGGGATGGTAGCGGGCCATGTAGCCCCAGTCCCATGACGCCATGCCCTTTTCGGGGATGTTTTGCATGGCGTTGGAGATGATCAGCGGCTGCGGGAACGCCCCCACGGTGCCGATGGTCCAGGCGCCGACGGCGTTGGCCTTGACCACGGCCTTGCAGCCTTCGACCAGCGCTTCGGGCGTGCCGACGGCCTTGGCCTTCTGCCAGGCGGCGACGGCGTCCTTCATGTCCTGCGGCGGTTCCTCACCCTTTTCGCCATGGGTTTCGAACCACGTTGCCCAGAGGGTGGCGAAGGCGCCGTGGCGCTGGCGGACAGGGATTATCTTCGGACCTGTCACCCACAGCGGGTCGGTGGCGCTGTCGGCGTGCCACAA
>CAMDAL010000328.1 GCA_945888565.1 Devosia equisanguinis
AGATCGGCGCGGCAGCCGGACTTGGGATCGGCGTCATTTTCGGGGCTGCGGCGCTATGGACTGCCAATCGGCATCGGCATGCTGCCGAGGAGAAGCTGCGGATTGCCTCGATCGCCTTCGCCGACCTGCTGGCCCAGCGATTCCGCGAGTGGGGACTGACCCCGGCCGAAGCCGACGTTGCACTGTTCGCGATCAAGGGATTGTCGACGGCGGAAATCGCGGCCATGCGCCAGACGTCGGAGGGGACCGTCAAGGCGCAGACCAACGCGATCTACCGCAAGGCCGGTGTCACCGGCCGTCCGCAATTGCTGTCCCTGTTCATCGACGAACTGATGCAGGACGACACCAACCTTCGGGCAGGATTGCCGCCGCCCGAACTCGCAGCGCTGGGCGACAGGCCAGCGCAGCCGCAGTTGCTGACGCCGCCCGCCGCGCAGTAGCTCAGGCCACGGCCTTGCGCCAACCCTTCACCAGCCGGCCATCGATGAACACGAGGCCGGAGAACACCACCAGGATACCCAGCATGTGGGTGAGCTCGAAGCGCTCGTGCAGGACCAGCACGCCGAGCAGGATGGCCGAGATCGGGGTGATGAAGGTGTTGAGCGACAGGTTGGTGGCGCCGACGCGCGGCAGCAGCCAGTAGACCAGCAGAAAACTGAAGCTGGTCGAGAGCACCGAAATGCCGATGAGCGCCGCCCAGGTTTCGGGCAACGTGATCACCGGGACGCCGGAAAACACAAGCGCCAGCGGGATGGAGACCAGTGCCGCCCCCGTCAGCGAGGTGGAGGCGACGGCGAAGGGCTCGACCTTGCCGGCGAAGCGGCGGGCATAGTTGAGGGTCAGCGCGTAGCAGCAGGTGGCGGCGAGCGCAGCGAGCAGCCCGACAACCTGGGCGCTGGCGCCCTGATCGAACGAGGGCAGGGCGAGGATCACAGCTCCGCCGAAGCCGATCAGCACGCCGACCACCTTGTTCCAGGTCGCCCGCTCACCGCCCGGCCAGAGCTGCGACACGATCACCGTGGTCATCGGCGTCATGCCGTTGATGACCCCCACGATGGAACTGGCGACGGTGAGTTCGGCATAGGGGAAGAGCGCGAACGGGATCGAGTAGTTGAGGATGCCGAGCAGCAGGAGCTGCGGATAGACCCGCCAGTCGGTCGGCAGCGTCTTGCGGGTGGCGAGGAACACCAGCCAGCAGATCGCCGCGCCGATGCTGACACGGCCGGCTGCCACCCAGAGCGGGCTGATCTCGCGGATCAGGATGGCGTTGAACAGGAACGAACAGCCCCAGACGGCGCCGAGCAGGATGATCAGGGCCCAGTATTGCGGTTTCATGCGTCGGCGACTCCAGTGCGGCCGGACAGTGCAGCAGCGGGGGTGCGGGGTCGAACCGATTTTGACGATGGGGGTGATCGATTCCGGTGATGCTACTTGCTCCACTGGTTGGCGCGTTCGCCCCTGGCAGCGAGGCTGGCCGTCTGCTCGATGCGCGCCGCGCGAGTTTCCGGCCGGCGGGCGAGCGTGATCCATTCGAGGGTGGCGCGCCGCGTCGAAGGCGGGAAGTCCGCGAAGTTCTGCTCGGCGCCCGGATGGCGCGAAAATGCTTCGGTGAGGTCGGGAGGCAGGGCTTCGGAGGAAGCGGCGTCGAGCAATGTCCAGGTGCCGCTGCGCTTTGCCTCCTCGATGCGCGCGAGGCCGGGGGCCGCCATCAAGCCGTCGGCGATCAGCCGCTCGATGCGGTCCTTGTTGACTTTCGACCAGCCGCTTTTCGGCTTGCGGGGGGAAAGGCGCAGCATCGAGCGGGCCTCGTCGAGCAGGCGCGGCTGGCTGTCGATCCAGCCGAAGCAGAGCACCTCGTCGACGATGTCGCCGTAGGGGACATGCCAGGGGCTGGGCTTCTTGTAGTTCACGAGCCAGATGCTCTGGGGCTGCCCATGGTTGGCCGCCAGCCAGGCACGCAGTTCGGCGCGTGATCGAACCTCAATTCGCTCGTGCTCTGGACCCATGCGGGCAGTCTATCGAGGGGTTCAGGCCTCGTAAATCACGTCGCCGCGCGCCAGCATGGCGAGGGCCTCGGGGTAGATGCGGTGTTCTTCGACGAGGACGCGGGCGGCGAGGGTTTCGGGCGTGTCGTTGGGGAGGACGGGGACGCGGGCCTGCAGGATGGCCGGGCCTTCGTCCATGCCGGGAGTGACGAAGTGGACGGTGCAGCCGTGTTCCTTCACGCCGTCCTTGAGCGCCTGCTCGTGGGTGTGGAGGCCCTTGTGGAGCGGCAGCAGCGATGGATGGATGTTGATCATCCGGCCCTCCCATTTCTTCGTGAATTCGGGGGTCAGCAGGCGCATGAAGCCGGCGAGGGCGATGTAGTCGGGGCGCCAGAGCTTCAGCACGTCGCCGATGGCCAGCTCGAAGCCGATGCGGCTGGGATAGTCCTTGTGCCAGCGCCAGGCGGTGGGGATGTAGTAGGTCGCGGCCGTGGCGAGGCCAGGCGCGTCGGGCTTGTTGGCGAACACGCCGACGATCTGCGCCGGATAGTTCGGATCACGGGCGGCCTCGATCAGCGCGGTCATGTTGGAACCGCGGCCGGAAATCAGGATGGCGACGCGTTTCCTGCTCACAGTGCCAGCGCGCCCGTGAAGGTGACGGGCTCGCCGGTGCGCTCGGTGAGCTTTCCGACGATGGTGGCGGTTTCGCCGGCCGCGGTGAGGTGGGCCACGAGGCTTTCGGCATCCTCGGGAGCGACGGCGCAGAGCATGCCGACCCCGCAGTTGAAGGTGCGGAGCATCTCGCGCTGGTCCATGCCGCCGACCCGGGCGAGCCAGCCGAACACCGTCGGCACCATGACCTGCGACAGGTCGATATCGGCGGCCAGCGTGTCCGGCAGGACGCGCGGGATGTTGTCGATGAAGCCGCCGCCGGTGATGTGGGCGAGGGCCTTGATGCCGATACCCGCCTTCAGCGCCGAGAGCAGCGGCTTGACGTAGATGCGGGTGGGGGTGAGGAGCGCGTCCGAAAGGGTGACGCCCGGCTGGAATGGCGCTTCGAGATACCAGTCGACGCCGGAAATCTCGACGATCTTGCGGACCAGCGAGTAGCCGTTGGAGTGGACGCCGGACGACGCGATGGCGACCAGCACGTCGCCGGCCGCCATATCGGGGCGGGGGAGGAGCGTGCCGCGCTCGGCGGCGCCGACGGCGAAGCCCGCGAGGTCATAGTCCTTGCCATGATACATGCCCGGCATCTCGGCGGTCTCGCCACCGATCAGCGCGCAGCCGGCGATGCGGCAGCCTTCGGCAATGCCTTCGACGATGGCGGTGCCGTTCGCCACATCGAGCTTGCCGGTGGCAAAGTAGTCGAGGAAGAAAAGCGGCTCGGCGCCCTGCACGATTATATCGTTGACGCACATCGCCACCAGGTCCTGCCCGATGGTGCGATGGTTGCCGGTATCGATGGCGATCTTGAGCTTGGTACCGACCCCGTCATTGGCCGCAACAAGGATCGGATCGATGAAACCGGCGGCTTTCAGGTCGAACAGGCCACCGAAACCACCGATCTCGGCGTCGGCCCCGGGGCGTCGCGTGGAACGAACCGCAGGCTTGATCGCTTCCACAAGGGCATTGCCGGCATCGATGTCGACGCCCGCCTGCTTGTATGACAGACCGTTTGGTGGCAGATTCTGCGCGTCGGACATGGGCTTAGCCAGGTTTCCTTCCGGGACCGCTCAACAGGGTCAAATGCGACTGTCGGAACTTTGCGGCGCTGATAGCCGCTCCACCTTACTCGCGCAAGCATGGCACGGTCGATGAGCCTTAGAAACCAAGTGCTGATATGGGTGGGGATCTTCCTCTCCGCCATCCTGCTGCTGTGGGTGTTTCGCTCGATCTTACTGCCATTCGTGGTGGGGCTGGCGCTGGCCTATCTGCTGAACCCGGTGGTCAACTGGATGCACAAGATCCATGTCAGCCGTACCTGGGCATCGATGATCGTGCTCACAGTGGTCTTCGGGCTGATCGTCAGCCTGTTCCTGGCGTTCGTGCCGCTGGTGCTGCAGCAGATTCTGGGGCTGACCGGGCGGCTGCCCCGGTATATTTCGGACCTGCAGGGGTTGCTGCAGCAATGGGCGCCGCAGTTCACCGAGTGGCTTGGACCCGAACGGGCGCAGCAGCTCGAGGGCAGCCTCGCCGACCTGATCGGGCGGGCAGTGGAACTGGTGGGAACGGTGACGGCCGGGCTGGCGGCGAGCGGCCTGACGGTGCTCAACACCATCGCGGTGCTGTTCATCACCCCGGTGGTGGCTTTCTACCTCCTCGTCGACTGGGAAGGAATGATGCGGAAGGCGGACGAACTGCTGCCGCGCCAGTACCAGACCGAAATCCGCGGCGTGCTGCGAGAGATCGACCAGGCGATGGCCGGCGTGATCCGGGGGCAGGGCGGTGTGATCCTGGTGCTCTGCGTCTACTATTCCACGGCGCTGACGGTGACCGGCCTCAACTTCGGCCTCGCCATCGGGCT
>CAMDAL010000329.1 GCA_945888565.1 Devosia equisanguinis
ACGAGGCACAGTTCCTCTCGCATGCCCAGGTCGGGCAGCTCGCGCGCGTCGCCGACCGCCTCGGCATTCCGGTGATGTGCTACGGCCTGCGCACCGACTTCCAGGGCAAGCTCTTCCCCGGCTCCTCAGAGCTCCTCGCCATCGCCGACGAGTTGCGCGAAATCCGCACCATCTGCTTCTGCGGCCGCAAGGCCTCGATGGTCGTCCGCCGCGACCAGCACGGTGGCACCATCCGCGAAGGCAGCCAGGTGTCGATCGAGAAATCCATCTATGTCTCGCTCTGCCGCGAGCACTGGGAAGAAGAAATCGGCCGCTGGCCCGTCAGGGGCCCGCAAACCTGAGGACACGTATATGAGCGTCGACACCGCCTCCGAACCGAGGGGCACCCTCACCATCCGCACCCTCGCCATGCCGGGCGACACCAATCCGGCCGGCGACATCTTCGGCGGCTGGGTGCTGAGCCAGATGGACATTGCCGGCTCCATCCACGCCGTCGAATCCGTGCTGGGCCGCGTCGCCACCGTCGCGGTCGAAGCCATGACCTTCATCGCCCCGGTGAAGGTGGGCGACGTGCTGTGCATCTACACCCGGGTCGAGCGCATCGGCACCACCTCGATCACCATCGGCATGGAAGCCTGGGCCCGCCGCAACCGCCTCGCCGACCGGGTAAAGGTCACCGAAGGCCGCTTCGTCTACGTCGCGTTGGACGAGTACGGCAACAAGCGAAAGATCGCGACGACCTGAGCAAGCCAGCGCCCGTGACGATCAGCTCCATCGACTTTTCCCCTCGTGTCGGCTTCGCCTTTCTATCCGTTAACAATTCCATCGCTGTGGCGCTCCCGCCCTATCCACCGGCAGCGGACCGCGCTAGCGTCACGCACCAGTTCTGTTCGACCCCTGAAGGCTCCTGATGCGCGCCCTTGTGAAACTCGCCCTGTCCCTCGCCCTGCTGCTCGGCATCGCCTGGCCAGCCAGCGCCGTGCAGACCGGCACACCGGCCTGGACGCTGAAGGCCCTGACGCTGATGGAAGGTCCGGGCAACGCCTACGACGTCACCGGCGAAGTCGGGGCTGAAGTGCGCGTCTATGTCAATCGCTGCTCGAAGATCTGGTGCGAGATCCAGGCCAATGGGCAGCTCGGCTGGGTCGATCTCTATGCCCTCGGCTTCGGCCAGGAACCGAAGCCGCCGCTGTCGGGTCCCGAGCTCAACCTCAAGAAGGGCGGCCCGGGCACGGTATGCCTCTACGAAGGCCGCAACTTCACCGGCAACGCGCTCTGCGTCGGCACCGGCTTCGTGGTGCACGACGTGCTGCTGCGGCGCGAGGACAACCGCTATTCGTCAGTGCAGATCGAGGGCAACGTTTCGGTGCTGCTCTGCCGCGACCGCCACTTCAAATCCTACTGCGTGCGCGTCAACGAGAGCCAGGAGCGGCTGCACGGCTTCCTCGACAACGCCGTGAGCTCGATGCGCGTCTACTGAGGCAGCCTCGACCAGTCAAATCCCGCGCCCGCCTTCACCGGCGGGCGTTTTGCTTTCTCTATTTCATCGATTCTTCGCCGAATTCGGAATATTCCTCGGTTTCGCAAGGCGCCGGAAACGCTGGCCCATCCGCCCGCACGGCTGCCATCGAGGGACCAAACATCATGACCCGCCTGATCAGGTTCGCCGCTGCCGCTGCAGCGCTTGTCGCCGGCCTCGCCATCGGCCCGGCCCAGGCCGCGCCCAACGCCTACGTCACCAAGAACGCCGACGTTCTCAAGAACCCCAATCCCGCCTCGATCGTCATCTCCGAGGTCTTCAAGGGTGATGCCGTTACCCTGCTCGATTGCAAGAACAACTTCTGCCTCGTCAAGGAGGAGAAGGGCTGGGTGAAGCAGTCGGCGCTCGGCGCCCTCAAGCAGGGCAAGCCCAGCACCGCTCCGTTCAGCTTCTCGTTCGGCGTCGGCTCCGACGGCAAGCCCAGCTTCCAGATCGGCATCGGCAATGGCGGTGGGGGTGTCATTATCGACGACGAAGAGGACGAGGAGCCGCTGGTCTGCTTCTACAAGTCCAAGAACTTCCAGGGCTCCAGCCTCTGCGTCGAGCCGGGTGACAGCGACGATGCGCTGCCGGGCAGCTGGGACAACTCCATCTCGTCGATCGAGCTCACCGGCGGCGCCGAAGTGCTGGTCTGTCGCGACGAGGACCTCGAAGGTGCCTGCGCCGAGCTCACCTCCTCGAAGAAGTCTCTCCCTAGCGCGCTCGACAACCGGATTTCGTCCTACGAAGCATATTGAGCGCGTCACGACGATCGTCTCGAAGGGGCCCTGGACGGCCCCTTCGTCTGTTTCGCCGGGGTTTCGACCATCGCGGCATTATCTCTGGAACCTCGGAGCATCGCGTACGTTTCATTGGTTGGCTAAACATCGTTTCAAAGGACCCGACATGACCCGACCCATGGCCATCCTTGGCGCCGCCCTATTCGGCGCCCTGCTCTTCCCTTCAATCGCCAGCGCCGCAACGGCGACCGCCAGCGTGAACGTGCGCAACGCCCCGGTAAACGGCGCCGTCGTCGATGTGCTGCGGCCCGGCCAGCAAGTCGACATTGAGCGCTGCCTGTCGAGCGGCTGGTGCTTCGTCAACAAGCCCGGCCCGGATGGCTGGGTGTCGGCGCGTTATCTCAGCAATGGCGATGCAGGTCCGGCACCGAGCCCAAGCCGTCCGGACGTGGATGTGAACATTGGCTTCTCGATCCCCGGCTTCAGCTTCCAGATCGGCAATGGCGGCTTTGATGTCCGCCCGAGCCGCCCGGGCCGCCCCGGTCGTGACCAGGTGTGCTTCTACGAGCGCCCCAACTTCCGCGGCGACAGCTTCTGCGCCCGTCCGGGCGACGACATCGCCCGTCTCGGTCGCTGGGATGACGAGATCAGCTCGATCCGCGTCCGCGGCGATGCCCGCGCCCTGGTGTGCGAGCGCACCAGCTTCAACGGCCGTTGCATCGTGATCTCGCGCGACGCGGCGAACCTCGGTCGGGCCGACGATGAGATCAGCTCGGTCCGCGTCCGCAGCCGCTGACCGCACTGCCACCACTCGGAACGCCGCCCCTCACCGGGCGGCGTTCTGCTTTTTGTGCTAGGCAATTCCGAACCACGTTCGCGGAGCCCGCCATCGACAGCCTCATCCTCTCGCCCTCCCTCGCCATTCCGCTGAGCGACATCGAGATTTCCTACATCCGCAGCCCCGGACCAGGCGGCCAGAACGTCAACAAGGTATCGAGCGCTGCGCAGCTCCGGTTCGACCTGATGGGCTCGCCGCACCTGCTTGAGGCCGCCAAGCGTCGCGCCGCCGCACTCGCTGGCAGCCGCCTGACTAACGACGGCGAAATCGTCATCACCGCCAGCCGCCACCGCACCCAGGCGATGAACCGCGATGACGCGCTGGACCGGCTTGCCGAAATCCTGCGCGCCGCCCTGATCCCGCCCAAGCCGAGGCGGGCAACGCGCCCCACGCTGGCCTCGAAGAAGCGCCGCCTCGAAGGCAAGTCCCAGCGCTCCACCACCAAGAAACTCCGCTCCGGCCCGATCGACTGACCGGTCACAAACCCGCCCAAATTTGCGCGCCAGTATGGTTTGCATCACAAACTGGATAGCGCCATGAGCGACCTCGACAAGGCACTCGCCGACATCGTCGAAATCAAGAGCCGCCTCGCGCGATCGAGCGAGTTCCTCGGCCTCGGGCCGGCCGCGCTGGCGGCTTCAGGCGCCCTCGCCTTCTGCGTCGCCATGGGGCAGTCGATCCTGCCGGGCGCCACCGAGCCGGTGGCCTACTTCGCCGGCTGGGTGGCGACCGCCATCGCCGCCTGCGCGCTGATCGGCGCCGAGATGCTGCGCCGCTCGCGCCGGCACCATGTCGGCCTTGCCGACCAGATGATCCGCGAGGCCGTGCTGCACTTCGTTCCGGCGGGCGTCGCGGGCGCCGCGCTGCTCGCCTTCTTCGCCCAATTTGCCCCCGAGGACCTGTGGCTGGTGCCCGGCCTGTGGCTGATCCTCGTCAGCCTCGGCATTTTTGCTGCGGCCCGCTCGCTACCGCCGGGGATGATCTATGCCGGCGCCTGGTATTTCCTCTCCGGCTTCACTGTCCTGCTGCTTGCCGCCACCGGGCACGCGCTGAACCCGTGGTCGATGGGTCTGCCCTTCGCGCTTGGCCAGTGCGGCATCGCCCTGCTCGTCCACCGCGCCACGGAGGTCCGCTGATGCCCCAGGAGAACCCGGAAGCCGCCCCCTTCGCCTATGACGGCCTCGACCGCACCATCCACGAAAAGGCGCGGCTCGGCATCCTGACCTCGCTGATCTCGCGGCCCGATGGCCTGAGCTTCAACGACCTGATCCGCCTCTGCGCCCTGACCCAGGGCAACCTCAGCCGCCACCTGCAGGTGCTGGAAGAAGCCGGGCTGGTGGAGATCCGCAAGAGCTACCAGCTCAACCGCCCGCACACCCAGGTGCGGCTGACCAGCGAGGGCCGCAAGCGCT
>CAMDAL010000330.1 GCA_945888565.1 Devosia equisanguinis
TAAAACGGCCAAAACGGCGGAAAACCGACCTCAATGAGCCCTCAATCCGGTTCTCTACGCCGTCATGGCGCTCGGAAGCGCGGCGACCTTCAAGCCGCGCCTATTGGGCGACAGGCTCCGTATCGAGGAAATTGCCGCCCGCCCCCGCATAGACGTCCATCAGCTGGAACGACGTTGCCTCATCCGCCTCCGCCCCGAAAGTCATTGTCCCGAGGCACAGCGAGGACACCACCGCGCCACTGTTTCCAAGCTTCCGATAGTCCACGGCAATCTCCTCAAAAATGCTGTGCGCGCATCATGGCCTGAACTGAGGCCAAAGCAGGCCGGGTGGCAATCCTGGGGCTGTCCGATATTTCAAGATCCATATTTGTGGACAATCACCGTGACGCACTGGTCCTCACTGGAGGCTCCAACGGCCGGTCCGGGGCGAAGGGCGGCCCCGAAGCACGTGGAAATCTTTGGCGCAAAAAATCCAGGATGCCGATCGGACCAGGATTTTCGAATTCCAGTGAAGTTCGAAAGGGAGCGAGCGGAAAGGCTTGGGTATCTGCGGCGGGGGTCCCATTTGCGACTTAGGGGGGTGGGGGTGGCCGAAGCCAGCGGCAAGTGACCGACACCGAGTTCAGCGCCAGCGAACACCTGATTGCAGCAGGATCAGACACGGCGCGGCCTCATGGCGTCACCGGCCGCCCCTAGGCGACCAGGTCAGAACGTCGTCGCCAACTCGGTCGTGAGCAAACCAAAAGCGTCAGCGCGTTGACGGGGTCAAATCGACTGCCGACCTTCCGATACCCTTCCGAATTCGAAAACCCGGAAGGCAACAAGGCCAACAAGTCAGCGTAAGTTATTGAAATTCTTGGTGGGTGCGCGGAGGATCGAACTCCGGACCCGCTGATTAAGAGTCAGCTGCTCTACCATCTGAGCTACACACCCGGCTGGACGATACGTCGTCCGGCGGCGCGGTGACTAACAGGGTGAGGGGGGCTTGTCTACACCCAATCGCAAATCATCATGGTTGCAGGCCGAGCCGCGATGCCTCTGCCGCTGCC
Organism: Devosia equisanguinis; assembly: GCA_945888565.1. Lineage (GTDB taxonomy): Bacteria > Pseudomonadota > Alphaproteobacteria > Rhizobiales > Devosiaceae > Devosia_A > Devosia_A equisanguinis_A. The sequence continues at coordinate 1,050 of CAMDAL010000330.1, forward strand.
AGCGCTTCGGCGTAGAGGGCAAACATTCCGGTGCCCGGCTGGCGCAGGAACCATGAGCGGCGGAGGTCCCAGGCGTCGGCGATGTCCGCCGCAATTTCGGGGTTCTGCCACCCTTCAAAGCCGCCCGCAGTGTAAACCGTGAGTTCCCCGGCCAGCAGGCCACTCGCGGTCACCAGGAAATCGACATGCATCATGTCGAACTCGGCGGCAAGCGGCAGCGCTTGGGCGGCGGCGTCGCGAACCAGTTCGGCCAATTGCTCCGACCAGGTAAGCACCGCCTGCGGGTCCGGATCAGGCAGGGGCGTGCCGTCGGCGCGCAGCGTCAGGAAGATGTCCGTCGCCTTGTTGCTGGCCCAGATGCAGCAGGCGCGCCCCCCGGCGACATAGACCTTGAGGTCGGTCGGCAACCCGCCGCCGCCGAGCTGCAGCAGTTCTTCGGCCAGCAGGCGACCGTGGATCGGCCAGTAGGCCCATTCCTCGCGCCGCCGGTTGCCGGCCGGTCCGACCAGATGGCGCGTGGCGCGCGCAATTGCCTCCCGCTCCGGCCTGCCGTTCTTCAGGATGAAGTTGACGCCCGATCCGTTGCTCGTCTTCAGGATCGCCGGTCCGGCCATTACGTCGTCGGGAATGTCGCGCGCCGAATCGCCGACCCAAAGAAGCCGGGCCTGCGGCAGGACCGGTGCCCGTTCGGCGACATAGCTTCGCGCCGTGAGCTTGTCGGTGACGGTGACGAAGCTCGGGTTGCGGTCGAACAGCTTCCGCCACATCAGCTTTTCGGTGAAGCTCCGGGGCCAGCCGGCATTGGGCCAGCTCCCGAGTTTCTGCCGGTGCCGCACCATCATCAGGGGGTTCAGGACGGCGATGCAAAATGCCGCCAGCCACAGGATGGCGCGGTGTTTCCGGCTGATTGTCGTCGGGGTGCTCACGCCGCATGAGTAGCCGGATTCTAAGCCGGTCCGCCACGAATCAGGCGTAGGGAACCAGCGCGACGTGCGGATAGTTTGATGTGGGGTCTTCACAGGCCTGTTACCGGTCACTAGATACCTGCGCCCCTAGCACTCACCCCCGACGGAGACAGCATGCTCGGTATCGATGCATCGTCGCTCGCAGCATTCTTCAACGTCATCATGATCGATCTGGTGCTGGCGGGCGACAACGCCGTGGTCATCGGCCTCGCGGCCGCTGGCCTGCCCGCCGACATGCGCCGCCGCGCCATCCTGATCGGCATTGCCGCCGCCACGGTGCTCCGCATCGTCTTCGCGCTGATTACCAGCCAGTTGCTGGCGCTCGGCGGCGGTCTGCTGATCGCCGGAGGGTTCCTGCTGCTCTGGGTATGCTGGAAGATGTACCGCGAGATGTCCGTCTCGCACGAGGCAGAACACGAGGCGCAGGAAGCTCTCGAGAACGCTGATATCAACGCCGATGGCACGATAGCTGGCCGGGCGCCCAGAAAGACACTGCGGCAGGCGGTCATCAATATCATCATCGCCGACGTCTCGATGTCGCTCGACAACGTGCTGGCCGTGGCCGGCGCGGCGCGTCACCACGAAGTCGCGCTGATCTTCGGGCTCGGCCTGTCGGTCGTGCTGATGGGTGTTGCCGCCTCGATGATCGCGGGAATCCTGACGAAGTACCGCTGGATTGCCTGGGTCGGCCTCGTGATCATCCTCTATGTTGCGCTCCGCATGCTCTACGAGGGCGCCGACGCGGCGCTGTTCGCGCATGGTCTGCCGGAAATCCCGTTCATCAAGGGGCCGCCGCCGGTCGCTCCGGCGCACTAAGCCTCTCGTAACCACCGGCGCAATTTCTGTGCGCCGGTGTGGGTTCCGTCAGGGATATCAACACCGTCGGGGCTCTAGGGTCCGGCCGATACAAGGCCGGATTCCTTCATGTCCCCTGCTGCTCGCCGCATTGCCGACCGTCCAAAGACCGACGCCACTGCCGTTGCTGCCGCGCCGCTGACGCTGCGACGGATCGATCCTCGCTCCTGGGATGCGGCCATCGCCGGCTTCGACGACGTCTGCCAGGAGCAGCTGATGGCCTTCGCCGCCACCCGCTGGCCGGGCGTCGCCCAGGAGCCGGTGCTGTTCATGGAGGGCGATGAGGTGGCCGGTGGTTGCCTCGTCATGGTGCAGCCACTGCCGCTCGGGCTGGGATCGATCGCCGTCGCCAAATGGGCGCCGATGCTGGCGCGGGCCAACCGGCCCGACGCGCTGCTGGTCTATTCGCGCATGATCGAGCTGCTGGTCGAGGAGTATGCAGTCCGCCGCCGCATGATGCTTTCGGTGCTGCCCCGCGCCACTGCGGGTGAGCGCAACGACCAGTACGAGCACCTCATCGGCCGCGGCTTCCGCACCGGGGCGAAGCTGCTGTTCCCCGATCGGTACATCGTCAACCTGCGCCTCGGCGACGATGAGCAGCGCCGCAGCTTCCAGCAGAAATGGCGCTATCACCTCAACAAGGCCGACAGGGCCGGCCTGAGCTTCGAGCGGGCCGACCCGTCGCGCCGTCCCGAGTTCGATGCCCTCTACGCCCAGATGGTCGACCGCAAGAAGTTCCCCGACCATTCGGCCTACGAAACCGTGCCGGCCATGATGGAGATCGCCAACCCGGCGCTCCGGCCCGAACTGTTCCTCGTCCATCACCAGGGCGAACTGGTTGCCGGCGCCATCATCTTCAAGGCCGGCGACAGGGCGGTCTATCTTTACGGCGCCACCACCGCGAAGGCGCTCGAGCTGCGCGCCGGCTACTTTCTCCACTGGCACATCATCCGCTGGCTGCGCGACAACACCCGGGCGCGCTGGTACGACCTCGGCGGCACCGACGGCTTCCAGGGTTTGCACCAGTTCAAGAAGGGCATGGTCGGCGAGCGCGGCATCATCGCGCCGGTCCCACCCGTCGCCAACTTTGCCGCCCATCTCTGGCCCCGACTGCTCGGCGAGGCGGCCTTTGCCGGCCGCGAGCTGGCGCACTGGCTGGGCCGCCGGCTCGACCGGCTGCGTCCCGATCGCGCCAGCCCCGACCAGCGCCGCGACAACGGACAGCCGTGATGGACCTTCGCCAACGCTTGCTGTCGCAATCCACCGTCCTCTTTGCCGCTCGCATCTTCGGGGCCGGGCTGATCTTTCTCGCGCAGGCAGCGATTGCCCGCTTCTGGGGCGCCCAGGTGCTCGGCGAGTATCTGCTGGTGATCGCCGCGGTGAACATCGTCGCCGTCGTGATGTCGCTCGGCTTCGAGACCATCGGCACCTACTTCGCCGCCGACTACCGGGCGCGCGGGCAGGGGCAGAAGCTCGATGGCTTCATGTCGCGCGCCTATGGCCACGTGCTGATCTGCGGCGCGCTGCTCACCACCTGCTGCTATCCGCTCACCAGCCTCCTCGGCGAGCCGGGCCGGGTGCTGGCCGACCACTGGCTTGCCGCCTGCCTCATGGCCATCGCCACGGCCG
>CAMDAL010000331.1 GCA_945888565.1 Devosia equisanguinis
GGGGAAATCCACACCCTGACCGTGCCCGAGGACTGCGAGGAGATGATCACCTTCTTCAACATCTCCGGCTGCATGGTCTACCTCGACAAGGACAACAAGCAGGTCGGCTTCGAGGACGTCTTCACCAAGATCGACATGTGCAAGAAGCACTACGACAAGGTGGGGCTCGGCGCCGACTACGTGAACCAGTTCGTGCGGTAAGCGACCGGTTGGCGTGGGTCACATGACACTGCACTGAGGTGTCATCCCGGGCTTGACCCGGGATGACACCTCAGAACCTGCGCAGGCGGGTCCCCTGCTTTCGCAGGGATGACAGCGCAGTGGAGCGGGCAGCCTTCGGGCCTCGGGCGGGGCGGCAAAAGGATCAAGAGAATGACCTGGGCGACTGAATTCTACGCCGGCAAACATGTGGTGATCACCGGCGGCACCTCCGGCATCGGCCAGGGTATCGGCCGGGCCTTCGCCGATGCGGGCGCCACCGTGCACGCGACTGGCGCAACGCAGGCCGAGGTCGAGGCAGCGGCCATCGCCGAGCCGCGTTTCCGCTACACTCAGATCGATGTGCGCAGTTCCGAGCAGGTGGCGGGGTATGCCGCAGCGTCCGGGCCGATCGCCGCCTTGGTCAACTGCGCCGGCGTGAACCTGCGCGCCGCCGAGCACACCGTCGACGGGTTCGAGACGGTGATCGACATCAACCTCAACGGCTCGATGCGCACCGCCTACGGCTTCCGCGACAAGCTGGCAGGTGGCGCAATCCTCAACATCGGCTCGATGTTCTCGTTCTTCGGCGCCCCGCACGCCCCGGCCTATGCTGCGTCCAAGCATGCGGTCGCCGGCCTGACCAAGTCGCTGGCCGCAGCATTTGCCAAGGAGAACATCCGGGTGAATGCGCTCGCTCCCGGCTGGATTGAGACGGCGATGACCGTCGTGCCGCGCGCCAACGAGGCCCGCAATGCCGAGCTGATGGGCCGCACCCCGCTCGGCCGCTGGGGCACGCCGGCCGACCTCGCGCCGGCCGCGCTGTTTCTTTGCAGCCCCCTCGCCGGTTACATCACCGGCGCGGTCCTGCCCATCGACGGGGGTTACCTCATCGCCTGAGGGCGACGAGGTCCGGCCCCCGCCCTTACTTGCCAGCTGCTTCCAGCAGCGCCAGGTCGCGGGCATTGAGCGTCAGCGTCGCGCCGCGCACCAGCGAGTGCAACTGCTCCACGCTCGTCGCCGAAGCGATGGGTGCCGCGACCCCGGGCTGGGCTCCGACCCAGGCCAGCGCCACCTGGCCGAGTTCGGCCTTGTGGTCGGCTGCTACCTGGTCGAGCGCTGCAAGGATGCGCAGGCCACGCTCGTTGAGATATTTCCCCACCACCCCGCCGCCGCGCGGGCTCTTGCCGGCATCGTCGGCGCTGCGGTACTTGCCGGTGAGGAAGCCCGACGCCAGGCCGTAGTAGTGGATGCCCGACACCTCTTCGGCGACGCAGAGGTCCTGCACCGGTCCCTCGAATTTGTCGCGGGTCACGAGGTTGTACTCGTTCTGCAATGTCTCGTAGCGTGGCAGCCCGTTGGCCTTCGAGACCGCCAATGCCTCCGCCAGCATCGCCGCATCCTGGTTGGAGGTGCCGATGTACCTCACCTTGCCGGCCTTGATCAGCGTGTCGTAGGCGCTCAGCGTCTCGGCGATCGGTGTGTTCGGATCCGGCCAGTGGCTCTGATAGAGGTCGATATAGTCGGTCTGCAGGCGGCGCAGCGAGTTCTCGACTTCCTCGATGATCCACTTGCCGCTCAGGTCCTTGTGGCCCTGCCCCATGTCGGAGCCGACCTTGGTGAACACCAGCACCTTGTCGCGGTTGCCGCGGGCCTTCATCCAGCGGCCGATGATCTTCTCGCTGTCGCTGTCATTGCCCGGCACCCAGCGCGAATAGCTATCGGCGGTATCGATGGCGTTGAAGCCGGCATCGAGATAGGCGTCGAACACCTCGAACGAGGTGGCCTCGTCCATGGTCCAGCCGACGACGTTGGTGCCGAGCACCAATGGCTCGATGAAAAGCTCCGAGCGGCCCAGGCGGCGCTTGGTCATGGCAGTCACTCCAGTACGGGATTGAACGTCGAAAAAGGGAGAACGCCAGCCTACGCCCGCCGGTTCACCACCGGCAAGCCGATGGCGGTCACTTCGGCTGGATCAGGTCCCACTTGGTGCCATGGAGGTCTTCGAACACGGCCACCGAACCATAAGGTTCATGGCGCGGCGCTTCGAGGAATTTCACGCCGTTGGCGGTGAACCGCGCGAAGTCGGCGGCAAAATCCTCGCTCTCGAGGAAGAAGCCGACGCGGCCGCCGGTCTGGTTGCCGATGCGTAAGGCCTCCTCGGCGTCGCCGGCCTGCGCCAGCAGCAGGCGGGCGCCACTACCCGGAGGCGCGACCAGTACCCAGCGCTTGCCGGGTTCCAATGGCGTGTCGGCAATAAGTTCAAAACCCAGCTTTTTGACGTAGAAGGCAATTGCCTCGTCGTAGTCCTTCACCACCAGCGCCACGGTCGCGATCCGCATCGGGTCTCTCCACTGTTTCGGTGCTGGCTCAGTGCCTGACGGCAACGGCGCCGCGCAACCGCTTTACCTGTCGGCAAACTGCCTTTTTCTATGATTTCCTCACAGTTGGAATCTCATTCCGGATGAAAGCGGTTTGACCGGTTGGTCAAACTCAGCCATTGCGCACCCCCGAAAAAACGGCTTTGTTGCGGCCAAGCTCCGGGAAGGTGGGATGGGGTCCTGCCTTGCAACCGGAGCGCAATGCTATCGGGAGACATCCATGAAACTCATGCGCACCCTGCTGACTGCCACCGCGCTCGTCGCGGTGCTGGCTGGCAGCGCCTATGCCAAGCAGCTCGTTTACTGCTCCGAAGGTTCGCCGGAAGGCTTCGATCCGGCCCTCTGGTCGGCCGGCACCACCTTCGACGCCTCGTCGCGCGCCGTCTACAACCGCCTCGTCGATTTCGAGCTCGGTGGCTCGACCATCGTGCCGAGCCTGGCCGAGAGCTGGGAAATCTCCGAAGATGGCACCGAGATCACCTTCAAGCTCCGCCAGGGCGTGAAGTGGCAGACCACCGCCTATTTCACTCCCAGCCGCGACTTCAATGCCGATGACGTGGTGTGGTCGATCAATCGCCAGTTCGATGCGGCCAGCCCCTGGGCGACCTACGTCGATGGCGCGTCGTACCAGTACTTCGACTCGACCGGCTTCAAGTCGGCGCTGAAGAGCGTCGAGAAGGTTGACGACTACACGGTGAAGTTCACCTTCAACCAGGCCGACTCGACCGTCTTCGTAAACTTCCCGATGGACTTCCTGTCGATCGGTTCGGCCGAATACGCCACCCAGCTCGAAGCTGCCGGCACCATGGCCCAGTTCAACCAGATGCCTGTCGGCACCGGCAAGTTCATGTACGTGGACTACCAGACCGACACCGTCATCCGTTACAAGTCGTTCGCCGATCATTTCGGTGGCGCTTCGCCCATCGACGACCTGATCTTCACGATCACCAAGGAGCCGGCGGCCGCTCAGGAGGCCCTCAAGGCCGGCCAGTGCGACATCATCCCCTACCCGATCCCGGGCGACGTGGCCTCGCTGCGTGAAGACCCCAACCTGGTGGTCACCGAGACCGCTGGCGAGAACGTCGGCTTCATCGCCTTCAACACCCAGCAGCCGCCGTTCGACAACCCCAAGGTTCGTCAGGCCCTGGACCTCGCCGTCAACCGCGAAGCCATCCTCGAGGGCGTCTATTCGGGCCAGGCAGTTCTCGCCCGCAACCCGCTCCCGGCTTCGTCGTGGGCTTCGGACCCGTCGAACGAAGTGCCGGCCTACGACCCGGAAGCTGCCAAGGCGATGCTCGCCGAAGCTGGCGTCACCGACCTGTCGATGAAACTGTGGTGGATGCCCGTCGCCCGTCCGTACAACCCGAACGGCAAGCGCATGGGTGAACTCCTGCAGGCCGACTGGGCTGCCATCGGCGTGAACGTCGAGCTCATCTCGATGGACTGGCCAGTCTACCTCGAGCAGTCCGCTTCGGTGGAACGCGACGGTGCGGTGATGATCGGCTGGGGTGCCGACAACGCCGATCCGGACAACTTCCTCGGCGTCCTCCTCTCCTGCGCCGCCGTGGGCACCAACAACCGTGCCCAGTGGTGCTACGAGCCGTACGACTCGCTGATCCAGCAGGCCAAGGCAACCTTCGACGAAGCCGAGCGCGCCGCGATCTACTTCCAGGCCGAGAAGATCTTCCACGAGCAGAAGCCGTGGGTGCTGCTGGCCCACTCGAACCAGTACATCGCTCACAACAAGCGCGTGCTGAACTTCAAGCAGGACCCCCTCGGGTTCCACCGCTTCGATGGCGCCGACGTCGCCGAGTAACGACAAGGGCGGGGCGCCGGTCATCCGGCGCCCTGTCTCTCCTACGGTCTCCACGGTTCCTGCCCTAAGGAGATCGCCGACGACGCCGCAGAGGCGTCGCCC
>CAMDAL010000332.1 GCA_945888565.1 Devosia equisanguinis
TGTCGGCCGCAACGCCCAGGAAATCCTTGAACAGTTCGAGCTGGTGCTGAACACCATCAGCATGGAAGAAGCCATCGAGCAGGCAGAGCGCGGCGACGGCACCATTGTGGATCAGGCCGAGGACGCCCGATCAGCAGGCGGTGGCGCCGTTGTCGATGCCCCAACTGAAAGCGCCGGGCCCTTGTGAAGCTGGGTCCGCATGCCGGCGTTGTGGCGAGTGCTGCTGATGATCGTCGGTCTCTCCGGGGCGGTCGTGCTCAGGTTCAATACGGGAAACGTACTTGAGGTTCGAGCTGGTGATCCGCTGGATCGCTTATCGGGCAGGAGTAACACCCTGCGCGCCATATTTGCCAGTTTCTCCTTCGGCATGGGTTTGGGCACAATTCGGACCAGTCTATCCGAATGTTGAGGCGACTTCAGACTTCCGTACGTCGTTCATTAATCACGCTCACAACGCGTACCTGGAACTGCTCCTGGAGGGGGGAGTCGCCGCCGCGGTTCTCCTGGCCGCTTACGTCACGCTGCTGCTCTTGGCGATGTGGCGCCTGCCGCCGTCGCCAGTCCGCACTGCAGCTTTCTGCGCAATCGCCTTCGTTTTGCTCCATAACGGAGTAGAATACGCTTTGCGCAACATCTCCCTTTCGCTACCTTTGCGAGATCAAATCCTTTGTTTTTTTGCAGAAACCTGTCTGTTTTCCGACTGATTAGCCGTTTAAGCTAAGTCACGAAGTTATTTTGGATTTGTGAAGCTTACATCTGAGTTGGTTAAATGGTCACGCTCATCCGGTGGTGTGTTAATCTTTATTGTTAAGCTCGTAGGTTTAGTGGTGCCTCACGGTCTCTGGCGCGCAGCCAAAAATGCAGAATCAACGTCGGCGTCAACCCAGCGTGACTGGCTTGCCGAGTTGGCGCGTCTTCGCTTCCAATATTTCAGCACCCTCCTTGTTGCCATTGTTTTGCCGGTAACGCTCCGCTGGGGCGGGGAAATTGATGGCTGGCTCGTGCCTGTTCAGTTCAATACGGCGGTCGCAGCATCGCTGGCCATTCTGGTGGCCTTGCTCAGCCTGCGCCAGATCGGGGCGCTCCCAGGCACACGCGAGGGCTACTATCTCGTGCCGGTATTGCTGGCGAGCTTCGCCTTCGTGCTGCTGGTGATGCTGTTTGCCCGCATCGAATACAACCGCTACCTGTTCCCCAGCAGCCTTGGTCTGACCGTCCTATGGCTGTTCCTGCTCCAGTCTGTAACGGTCCGGTATCGCGTCCCCCGCTTCGCCATCCTGCCTGCAGGCCGGGCGAGCGAGCTTACGACTGTCCCAGGTGTGTCTTGGGTCCAGCTCGAACAGCCTGAGTTGCCGACCTCGCGCCTCTCCGGAATCGTCGTCGACCTCGACGCTGATCTTTCTGAGGAATGGGAGCGGTTCATTGCCAATTGCGCTCTTTCCGGCGTGCGCGTGTTCCACTTCAAGCAGGTGCACGAAGCGCTGACCGGCCGGGTCGAGATAGAGCGCCTATCGCAGAATACCCTTGGCTCCATCAATCCGCATGCCCTCTATCTCAAGGCAAAGCATGCCATCGACTGGCTGGCTGCCCTGTTTGCCCTGCTGGTGGCCATGCCGGTACTGTTCGTCCTCGGTGTCTGGATCCGGATCGATAGCCCTGGTCCAGTATTGTTCAGGCAGACCCGCATCGGTTTCCGCGGACAGCCCTTCACTGTTTACAAGTTCCGCACCATGACCGCCGAAACCAACGGTCGCGACCGCGAATCGGCGGTGACCAAGGCCGATGACCCACGCATCACTCGGCTTGGAAAATGGCTGCGCCGCTCTCGCATCGACGAGGTGCCCCAATTGATCAACGTCCTAAAGGGCGAGATGAGCTGGATCGGCCCGAGGCCCGAGGCCGAGGCTCTGTCGCAGTGGTACGAAAAGGAACTGCCCTTCTATCGCTATCGCCATATCGTCAGGCCCGGGATTTCGGGCTGGGCGCAAATCAACCAGGGGCATGTGCACAAGGTCGATGATGTGCTCGAGAAGCTGCACTACGACTTCTACTACATCAAGAACTTCTCACCCTGGCTCGATGCGCTGATCCTGCTGAGAACGATCCGCACCATATTGACCGGATTTGGTGCGCGGTGACCGACTTGATTGTTACACGCGCCGTTGGGGCTGCAGGGGTTTATGCACCGCGCTCCCTCGTTTCCGGTTTTCGGAGAGGGCGCAATTGACCACGTCCCCACAGGTGGCCCCAAGTTCCGCTGCCGCCGCGCATTGGTATGCCGTAGCGCTGCAGCCGCAGGCCGATGCTTTGGCGCGGGCGCATCTGGAGCGGCAGGGATTTTCTGTGTTCGCGCCGACCATGCTGCGCACGGTGCGACATGCGCGGCAGTTCATCACCAAACAAGCGCCCTTATTTCCTGGCTACCTGTTCATCGCGCTCGAGCTGGGCCGTGACCGCTGGCGGGCCGTGAACGGCACGCGCGGTGTACGCGGGGTCCTGACCGCCGGCGATATGCCTGCGCGGGTGCCGGCGGGGGTGATTGAGGAGCTCCTGGCAGTTCAGGCTGCGAGCGCGGCGCTGCCTGAGGGCGCGTCGCTTCAGATCGTCGCCGGGCCGTTCTCGGGGTTCGTCGGCCGCCTGCAGCGGCTCGATGGAACGGCGCGGGTGACCGTGCTACTGCATCTGATCGGTGCTGAGCGCGCCGTCAGCCTCGAGCGCGCCGCGGTGCGCCGGGTCGGCTAGGGAATCGAGCCTCTAGCGGGCGCTCGGCGTTTGAGGTTTTGTCGCTTCCGGGGCTTTCACCCGGGAGTGCGGTAGCATTGGTGGGGTAGGGTGGTGTGTTGGTCGACAGAGTCGGTGGTTCGAGATGCGCCAGGGCACGGCCGTCTCGCGATTGAGTTGCGGCGTTATCGAACAACCTCCAGTCCCCGGCGAAACACGGCCTAGGCCGCAGCGACAATGCATTCGACAGGTGGCATGACACTCTCTTCTGCCCAAGGGGACGTAGCGCCAGTTGACCCAATGAACAGCGCCCAGAAAACATCACGCGGCCGGTCGTCCATGCGATCCTCTCTCGCCGAACTGTTTCGGCAGTTGTCGACGCGCCGTCGCCGCCAGTTCGCGGTGGTGCTTTGCCTCATGCTGGTCGGCGCTGTGGGCGAACTCGTCTCCATCGGCGCTGTCCTGCCGTTCCTCGCGGTCATCTCTGATCCTGAAGGCGTGATGCAAAATGAGCGGGTGCAGCCAGTTTTGGCGGCGTTCGGGCTCGACACACCCATCCAGGTTGCGGTGGCGGCTGCAATCCTCTTCGGGGTCGCGGCGCTAGGCGCAGCCGCGGCGCGCCTTCTACTCGTCTACGTTAGCCAGCGCTTCGTCTTCGGCGTGGCGCGCGACCTCAGTGTCGCCATCTACGACCGCACGCTGCATCAGCCCTATAGCTACCATACGGGCCAAAACAGCAGCGAGACGCTGGCGGCCATCAACAAGGCTCAGCTCGTTACCGGCCAGATTTTAATGCCCTTGATGCAGGCGGCCAGCGCGACGGTCATTGCGGTCTTCATCCTGATGGGACTGCTCTTCATCGATCCACTGATCGCGCTGGGCTCGGGCCTCGGCTTCGCGGCGATCTATCTTCTGGTCATGCGCTTGACGCGCAAGGTGATGCACAGCAATGGCGAGATCATTGCGCGGGCGCAGGGCGAGCGGCTGCAGGCCGCCAGCGAAGGGCTCGGCGGCATCCGCGACGTGCTGCTTGATCGTTCACAGGCGGTCTTCGTTGCCCGTTTCGAGGAGACCGAGGCGCGGCTGCGCAGCGCGCAGGCGCTCAACAATTTCATCGGTCAGGCGCCGCGTTTCATGGTGGAAGGGATCGGCCTTGCGCTGATCGCTGGGCTGACCCTCTTTCTTACCCTGCGGGAGGGCGGGCTCGCCGCCGCACTGCCGGTGCTTGGTGCGCTCGCGCTCGGCGCTCAGCGCCTTGTACCGCTTATGCAACAGGCCTATTATGGATGGGCCGCGACGCTCACCGCGGGTGCCATGCTCGCCGACGTCCTCGACATCCTGCGGCTTCCCGACACGGCGCAATCCTTCGCGCCGCGCGATGGCAAGCGGCTGCCATTCGAACGGGATCTTGTCTTCCGGAAGGTTGGCTACTCCTATCCGCAGGGAAGCAGGCCAGCCATTGAGGGTATCGAACTCGTCGTTCATCGAGGCGCGCGCGTAGGCCTCGCCGGCCGCACCGGCAGCGGCAAGAGTACGCTGATGGACCTGGTGCTTGGCCTGCTCTGCCCCGACAGGGGGTGCATACTCGTTGACGGCGTCGAACTCACCGACGCCAACCGCTCGGCCTGGCAGGCGCGCATCGCCCACGTGCCGCAGTCGATCTATCTGTCGGACGCGAGCATCGCCGAAAACATCGCCTTCGGCGTGCCGGTGGGCGAGATCGACCGCGCGCGGGTAGCCGCCGCCGCCGCGCAGGCCGAACTCGCCGAG
>CAMDAL010000333.1 GCA_945888565.1 Devosia equisanguinis
GACTCCGCCGACCGGCTGATCCTGCCCATGCTCAATGCCTGCGTCGCCTGCCTGCGCGAGGGCGTGGTCGCCGAGGAAAACACCGTCGACGCCGCAATGATCTTCGGCGCCGGCTTCGCGCCGTTCACCGGCGGACCCATGCATTACGCCCGCACCCAGGGTGTCGAGGACATCGTCCGCAAGCTGATGGAACTGGTCCGCCGTCATGGTCCGCGCTTCGAACCGGACGAGGGGTGGATGTCGCTGAACTCATGAGGCAGGAACCAAGCCGTGCGATACGTCGTTTACGCCGCATGAACCAGGACCCGAAAAACCTCAATCTCCACCCGGAAGACCCGCCCGTTCTCACCGGTCAGGAGGCTCGCGGCGGCAAGCTGTACGAGCGCACCAGCGGCCGGCGCTGGATGGCGCTGTTCTTCCTCTTCGCGCTGGTGACGGCGCTCGCGCTGATCATCTATTTCGTCGGAGGCGACGCGGCGCCGGCCGTCCGGGGTTAGCGCTCCAGTTTTCCATATCGGTGTCCGGATGGATGGATTAGCTATCGCCCCAGCAATGGGGTGATTGGGCATGCGCCGGTTCGGCGGAACGCTGCTGCTGATGATCGCGATGGTGACGGTGTCGGTCAATCTCAGGCCGGCGATCAGTTCCGTGCCGCCGCTCCTGGATACGATCCGCGCCGCCCTCGGTCTCAGTCACGCGGCCGCCGGCCTGATCACCACCATTCCCGTACTGCTGATGGGCGTCGTGCCCGCCTTCGCCGCCATGCTGGCCGCCCGTCAGGGCAGCGAGCGCCTGGTGCTCGCCTCGGTACTGCTGGTCGGCGCGGGCACCCTGGCGCGGTTGGTGGAAGCACCGGCGTTCCTATACCTGTCCTCGGCCCTTTGCGGCATCGGTATCGCCGCCGCCCAGACCCTGCTGCCGGAGATCGCCAAGCGCCGCTTCGGCGAGTCAGCCGCGCTGGTGATGGCGATACAGGCCTGCGCCATGACAGCCGGCGCTGGTCTCGCGGCGGTGCTGACGCCGGGCCTCTCGGCGTCGTGGTCGGTGGCGCTCGCCTGGTGGACGGCGCCGGCGTTTGTCGGCGCGGCGTTGTGGTTCGTCGTGGCCGGCGCGCCGAAGGGGGCTGGCGACGGGACCGGACCACGGTTCGGCTTCCCGTTTCGCAGCGCCCTTGCGTGGCGCATCACCCTGTTCGCGGCCATGTCGTCGGCCATGTTCTACACCACCCTGACCTGGATTCCGCCGACCTATGCCGAGGCCGGCTGGTCGAGCGGCGAGACCGGCGGACTGCTGGTGGTCCTGTCCCTCGCCGGCATGGCGGCTTCCCTCGCCCTGACCTGGTTCGCGCGGCACGCCGGCGACCGCCGCTGGCTGCTTGTCGGCTCGGTGGTGCTGGGCGCCATCGGCTGCGCCGGCCTCGCGGTCGCGCCGCTTGCCGCGCCCTGGGCCTGGATGGTGTGCGTCGGGCTTTCGACCGGTGCCATGTTCCCGCTGTCGCTGATGCTGCCGGTGGATTACGAGGACCGGCCCGACGCGCTGCGCCGCCTGTCGGCCATGAGCCTGACCGGCGGCTATGTGCTGGCGGCGGCGGGTCCCGTGGTCTTCGGCTGGCTGCGCGAGGGCACCGGTACCTATGCGGTGTCCTACCTGATCCTGGCCGGCGCGGCGGCTGCCGCCAGCCTGATGTGCCTGCGCTTCCGGCCGCGCAGCCGCGTTTTATGACGCGCGTCTTGTAAAAGCCCGTTCGCCTGTCCAGACTGTGTCCTCCACGAGTCGGAATGGGGACGGATGATGAAAGACTATGATGTTGTCGTGCTCGGCACGGGCGCGGCGGGCTTTACGGCGGCCATCGCCGCTCACGAACAGGGCGCGCGGGTCGCGATCTTCGAGAAATGGGACAAGGTCGGCGGCACCTCCGCGTGGTCGGGCGGCCAGGTCTGGGTGCCCAACAACCGGCAGATGGCCGAACTTGGCAAGGCCGACAGCTTCGATGACGCCGTCACCTATCTGATGTCGATGTCCAACGGCCTGATCGAACGCGAGATGGCCGAGGCGTTCGTCGCCGCCGGCCCGAAGATGGTCGAGTTCATCGAGGGTGTCTCGCCGGTGAAGTTCCAGTGCGTGCCCGATTTCCCCGACTATCACCCGGAACAGCCCGGCGGCAAGCCGGGCGGCGGCCGCACCCTGGAGTGCCCGCCGTTCTCGTTCTATAAGCTGGGCGAGTGGCGCGACAAGGTCACCATCTCGCCCTATTGGCCCAACATGCATGTGACCGTCGGCGAGACCACGCTGTGCCAGGCGATCCCGCAGGACCTGCCCGAGGAGGTGAAGGAAAGCCGCAAGGAGAACGACGAGCGCGGCCTCGGCCAGGCGCTGATCGCGCGGCTGCTGCGCGGCTGTCTCGACCGCGGCATCGAACCCCAGGTGAACTGCCGCGCCGTCGAGCTGGTGATGAAGGACGGCGGCGTCGCCGGCCTCATCCTCGAAGGGCCGGACGGCCGCTTCGAGGTATCGACCCGCAACGTGGTGCTGGCGACCGGCGGCTTCGACTGGAACGAGGACTTCAAGACCGCCTTTCTGCGCGGCCCGCTCGACACCAGCGTCGCGGTGCCGACCAACACCGGAGACGGGCTGAAGATGGCCATGAAGGTCGGCGCCTCGCTCGGCAACATGCGCGAGGCGTGGTGGATGCCGGTGGTCGAGGGACCGGTCAACTCGGCGGGCAAGGCCCTGTTCACCTCCGAGCGGACCTTGCCCGGCTCGATCATGGTCAACCGGCAGGGCAAGCGCTTCACCAACGAGGCGGCCAACTACAACGCCTTCGGCGCGGCGTTCCACGAGCAGGACTCGACCAGTTGCTCCTACGTCAACCGTCCGGCCTGGGTGCTGTTCAACCAGAACTTCTACGACAAGTGGGGCTTCGCGCAGGGCCGCGGCTCGACCCCGGTCGGCGGACGCGCGCCGGACTGGATCACCTCGGGCGAGACGCTGGACGAGCTGGCCGGCAAGCTGGGCATTCCCGAAGGCGCGTTGGGCGCCACCGTCGAGCGCTGGAACGCCAACGTGGCCGGCGGCTCCGATCCGGACTTCGATCGCGGCGAAAGCTGGTACGACCGCTGGTGGGGCGACCCCTGGAACAAGGGCAAGCCGGAAGCCACGCTCGGCCCCATCGAGGGCGGCCCTTACTATGCCGTCGAGGTCAAGAGCGGCGCCATCGGCACCAAGGGCGGCCCGAAGACCGATACGGTCGCCCGGGTACTCGACCTGGACAAGAAGCCGATCCCCGGGCTCTATGCCGCCGGCAACGTCATGGCGTCGCCGATGGGGATGACCTATGGCGGGGGCGGCGGCACGCTGGGCCCGGGCATGGTGTTCGGCTGGCTGGCGGGGATGGACGCGGGGATGCGGAAGAATGCTTGATCCCATCTGATTGTCATCCCGCCGAAGGGCGGGAGATGGATTCACATTTGAAGTGCAACAGTTGGCTGCAGAAGAGTTCTGCAGGGGTTTTGAAGTCGAGGCACTTTCGAGGTGTGTTGTTGTAGAGGCTGACGATGGCGTTGAATCGTTCGTCTGGCAAGGTTGCGAGGTCGGTCTTGCGTGGGATAGCCCGTCGCATTCTGCCGATGGCGTTCTCGACGGCGCCCTTCTGCCACGGGGCGTGGGTGTCGCAGAAGAAGGTGTCGATGCCGAGGGTGTGCAATTGGTAGTGCCGCGCGAACTCGGTACCGTTGTCGAAGGTGATGGATCGGCGTAGACCTTCGGGCAGTGGGCGGAGGATCTGGTCGATGAAGGTGGCGATGCCGTCGGCCTGCTTGTTGGGCGGGCGCACGGCGAGGATCAGGCGGGACTGGCGCTCGAGCAGGGTGAGGATGGCCTGGCCGTAGAGGCGGAAGAGCATCAGGTCGGCCTCCCAGTGGCCAGGGGTTAGCCGGGTCGCGATCTCCTCGGGCCGGTCGTGGATGGAGACGCGCTGCTGAATGAAGCGGGCGGCGCTGCCGCCTTTGCGGCCGCGCCAGCCCCGCTTGCTCTTGCCGCGCGGCAGGTAGTGCCGCCAGGCGTGGTCGTTGGTCCGGGTGATCTCGGCGTAGATGAAGCGGTAGATGCTCTCGTGGCTGATCACCGGCTCGCCGGCTTCCAGCGCCAGCCGGCCCGAGACCTGCTCTGGGGACCAGCCCGCCTTGAGGCGATCCAGCACCAGCTCCCCCAGCTCGGGGCGCCGCTTGAGCCGCGAGCCGCGCCAACGCAGGGCCCGTGCACGCTCATGAGCGTGCACGGGTTGGTAGCCGTGCTTGCTACTCTTGTTGCGATCTAGCTCCCGAGAAATCGTCGATGGCGAGCGATCCAGACTTGCAGCGATTTGCCGGAGCGAGGTTCCGAGGCTGTGAAGTCGGGCAATCTCACACCGATCTTCAGCCGATAGCTGGCGGTACGTTCTTCCCATCGCAACACCTTATGCTGGTGTTGCACTTCGTTTGTGAACTTAGGG
>CAMDAL010000334.1 GCA_945888565.1 Devosia equisanguinis
CATATATCGCCTGCACTGGTGGTCCGTGATCCAATCGCCCGGCATCAGCTTTGCTCCCCTGAGATCGCAGAGAGGCAAAGCTGACCGGCGCGTCACGTTCCGGCCATCTCGGTTGTCGTCAGGCGGACAACATAGCTGTCGCTACACAAACGGCTCGCCCACAGGCGCTCGGTGTCGGCCACCAGCACCTCCATGGATGCCTCGGGCGGGTTACAGTGGCAGATCCAGACGCCGCCTGGCGAAACGTCGCGCACCATCTCGGCGGATGGATCGGCGGTGATGTCATGCTCGACGAGCGGCACGCCCCAGGTCCGCAGAGAGTCGCGGGTGAGCCGGCCGGCCCGTGCGATGCCGCTCTGGTCGGTGAGGAACGCCGACACCACAACGTTGCCACGCCTGATGGAGCCGATGGGGAGCGGCCGCGGCAGGGTACGGCTGGCCAGTTGCTGCTGCACGCTGCCGAGGGCTGGGCTGAGCCGCGACCGCACGGCAATCGGCAATGGCAGGTGGCGGTAAGTCTGGCGCAGCACCCGGTAAAGCGCGGCGGATCCCGAAGGTGGCCGATGGCCCGGCAGGCCCCATGGGCGCCGGAAGAACAGCCCCAACTTACGCTTGTCGCTCGACAGGCCTTCGCTGCTTGGAGAGTGGGCATCGGGGTGCCAGAGCAGAATCAGGCCGCCACCCCCCAGCTCCGGCAGCGGCTTGACCCGGAGTTCCAGCCGCAGCTTGGGGTCGGCGGGAGCCTGAACATGGCTGAGGGTTTCGCGGCCGCCGGTGGCGCCAACGCGCAGGCGCCTCGTGCCGAGGCCGAAAGCGTCGACGTTGAGACGCACCGGTTCGCCGGCCTGCTGAGCCGGGGTGAGCGGCACGGCGAGGGCGGACCAGTGGCCAACTGTCCAGCGCCCTTCTGCCTCGGGGTAAGTGAAGCCCTCAAGGAAGCGGACGTCATCGACAGGGCCAGCAGGCACACGTCGACGCAGGGATCGCCAAAGAGCCAAAGCAGTCGCCGTGTTTAGTCCCAGTGTGCGCAACTGCACTTCGGCGAGGGGCGGCAAGGCGGTGTGACCCTGGTCGCGCCCGCCCTGCATATCCATCCGGCGCAATTTCCAGTTCTGCATCCCGGTGCGGCTCGACGGCGGCAGAGCGCGGATCTGCGACTCCTCCCACCTGTCGGCCGTAACCGCCGCTTCGAGACGCGACAGGTAGCCTGTGGGAAGCTTCAGCCCTGCGTGCTGTTCGAGATCACCAAAGAACGCCCGGGCGACTGCTTCAAGTCGATAGGTGCCGACCAGGACAGCGAGGTCCGACCAGTCAACGTCGCCGACGGACAGCAGCAGGTACGCCTCGACGACGCGGGTAAGGCATTCTTCGTCGTCCCATGGTTCGCACCGCGCCAGCGCCATGAACAACTGGTCGGTGACGGTCGGCAGGAGCACCGTCCGCCCCTGCAGAGTGTGTTGCTCGGCGCGGGCAAAAAATGCTTCGCCAAGGGCGGGGTCGGTGATGGGGGAAAGTGGACGCCAGTGCAGGTCGAGAGCGCTCCCCTGCCCGGGCAGGCGCAACGTGGCACCCGAAGTCTCGCTGCCGATCAAAGGCGGCCCGAAATCCTCCCAGCGAAACCCTTTTGGTTCGAAGCCACTGCGGCTCAGCGCACCCGCCGCTCGCGCCAGTTGCTTCGGCGGCACGAGGATGTCGCTGTCGGTCGAGGCGCGCTTGCGCTTGACGTCGGGGGCTCGCACGACCAGGGCAATGCCCTTCAGCAACATCGGCCGGATACCTTCTGCTGCCAGAGCGTCGAGGCCTTGGAGCAGTAGGCGGACGTTGAGCGCGTTCTGCGTCCAGATATGGCGGCCGACGCCCTGCATACGCTGCAGATCGTCATCTTCGATGTTCTCGCGCCGAACGAGTTCGACGAGGAGCGGCAGCACCCGGCTCGCTGCCTTACCGGCATCGTCTAGCTTCACCAGCGCGCGCCAGCGGCGGAAGGCGTCTACTGCGTCGGGGCCACGCAAGGCGAGTGCGCGCAGCACCAGCAAAGCTGGCTCGTCGAGGAGCGTGTAGCGGCGCTGTCCGGATTGCATCGATGGACTCTGGTTCACTAAGGGGTCGGCGTTGCGTTGCGGCGAATCTTTGCCCGCTGGACCGAGAGCAGATTGTCACGCTCGGCAGCGTTGGGGCCGCTGTAGTTGGTAGGGTGCTGGCGACGCCGCAGCACCATCTGGTCGAACGTGTGTCGTGTGATGCCAGATTCCGAGGCTTTGCCCGGCAAGGATGGGTGATTGCGGGGCAAAGCGGCGCTGTTCCTCCTCGCCGAGCTCGGGGCTGACGAACTGATCGCAGAGGCCCTGCCAGCGGCGAGCGCGGCCAGCTGCCACACCTACTTACGGGTACCCATAGGTATGCGTGCTCGTTGACCGAGATGCAACTGCTGGTGGCAAAACCGATGCCATACACTGTCGCCGCTGCCTGACCGGCGTTGGGCCGGGTCACGGCGCGTACTACGGCCCCGAGCGAGCGGGCGATGGCGGCCGCGCCTGTTGGTTGGGCCAACGTCGACCACGAACACCTCGTCGGTCGGCTCCGTCCGGGGCAGCATGCTCTCGGTGCTCTCTTGCAAATAGGTCGCGCCGCGCGTGCATTGCAGTTGCCGTTGATCCCGTCGGTCTTCTCCTGATATCGCTGCTAATGCGTCCGGAAACCTCCGGAGCGTAACCGATTGTTTGCGCGCCTCCCAGCTTCGGGCCGCGTGATAGTCTGGCAACACGGTGGGCGAGACATGGCTCGATTCGACGTCGACGGCGAAAGGTTCCTGAGCGACCCTCTCGATGGCGAAACCATCGTCATGGACATGCTTCAGGGCCGGCTTTTCCTTCTGGAGGAGGGGGCCGCGATCCTTTGGGAGCGGGTGCTGAGGGGCCAGTCCCGGGAGTCGATCTTGTCAGCCATCCGGTCGCACTATGTCAGCGCGGATCACGCGGCTGCCGAGGCGTTCCTGAACCGACTGCTCGCGCTGGGCCTAATGACGGAAAACCTCTCCGCCGACGGGCCGTCGCAGGAGGATGCACCTAGCTCATGGCCTCCTGTCCTCGGCGAACTGCGCCTCACTGAATATGACGATATGACCAACATCATAACGATGGACCCCATCCACGATGTCGACCCCAAACGCGGCTGGCCCTTCGACGGCCGCGATTAATGGGCTTGCCGGATCCCACGACGGCCATGACGCGGATGCGGAGCTGGCTCGCGGGCCACGCCATAGACCTCGAATTCGAGCCGGAAACCGCCCATCTCGCCGACGCCTTCGCCCGCCAGGTGGACGCGGATCCGGAGCCAGCGGAACTGACGGTGTCGTTTCGCGTCGACAAGCGCTTCGTGGACAGCGCGCTGCGGACCATAGTCGGAGAGTCATCACATCAACGGCGGGGAAACACGCATGTGTGGCTTGCGGCAAAGCCGCGTCATGTCCAGTCGCTCTCGCCGGATCCGGTCTCGGGACGCGACGCCGCGGTCGCCTCAGTCGTGCTAGAGCAGGGGTACGGGCTGGATGGGAGCCTGCGCGCCAGGCCGGGCGTGGAGGTCATTTCGGCTTGGGCAATCGGCCGGGACGTCCTTCCCGTCCATGCCAGCGGAATCGCCCTTGGTGATCGCGCCCTGATTCTCCTTGGGGAAAGCGGGAGCGGGAAGACGACGACTGCGCTTGCGCTCGCCGAGCGTGGCTGGAGCCTACTGGCAGACGACCGCTGTTTCGTCTACCGCCACGGTTCCGAGGTCAAGGCAGCTAGCCTCTATGCAACGGCCATCCTCACCGAAACATCTCTGTCGCGGCTCGAGGCTCGCAGTTGGCGCGATCTCGGGATAACGCACCACGGCAAGCAGGCGCGCCACCTGCCTTCCACCATCCACATGACATCCGAGGCGCACCTCGCGAGCGTGGTCTGGGTCTCGCCTGACGCGGGAAGCCTGTACAAGCCGGTACTGTTGAGCCGTCGTGAAGCGCTGGTTCCCTGGCAGTCGGCACTCGCGCCGACACTCCAGGCTCATGGTCCGTCGGCAGGCTGGCTCAGGAACCTGGCCGACCTCTCACACGCCGTTCCCGCATGGCGCATGCGCGTCAGTTGGGATTTCGACCGGATCGATGGCGCTCTGCGCGATCTCGTCTCCAGGGGCGGACCGACGACATGATACCGGCAGGTCTGTTCCAGCCGGAAAGTCTGGCCCCGGATCGTCAGTTGGCGACCGATACTCCAGTGATCTGCATCATCTACAATCGCGCTCGGCTCGCCCGTAAGGTGGTGGACAGGCTGCGCCAGATCAAGCCGGGCCGGATTTTGATCGTTGTAGAGCCTGTTGCAGAATTGGGGCCTCGGCGATCGGGATCCCATTGCGGCTGGCCGTCGCTCGGTTGACGGCCTTGGGTCTGCGTGATTCCGTTTGCGTCAGTTTCCATTGAGGGATCGCCATGGCTCATTTCTTCCGCGAACCGGA
>CAMDAL010000335.1 GCA_945888565.1 Devosia equisanguinis
GCGCGTCGAGCAGGCCGCCGACATGCTGCAGCTCCGCCAATACCTCGACCGGCTGCCCAAGCAGCTCTCGGGCGGGCAGCGCCAGCGCGTTGCCATCGGCCGCGCCATCGTGCGGCAGCCGAAGGCCTTCCTGTTCGACGAGCCGCTCTCCAACCTCGATGCGGAACTGCGCGTGCAGATGCGGATCGAGATCGCCAAGCTGCACCAGCAACTCGGCGCCACGATGGTGTACGTGACGCACGATCAGGTCGAGGCCATGACGCTCGCCGACCGCATCGTTGTGCTGCGAGCCGGCAAGGTGGAACAGCAGGGCTCGCCGATCGACCTCTACGACAACCCCGACAACATTTTTGTCGCCGGGTTCATCGGGTCGCCGCGGATGAACTTCATCGAGGCCACCATCGCATCCATCGAGGGTGACGACATGATGGTGGCCTTGACCGCGTTCGACGGCCCGGCACTCAAGGTGCGGCGGCGCGGTCGCGGTGGCGCAGTGGGCGATACGATCAGCGTCGGCATCCGGCCGGAGCACTTCGCCGATGCCGGCCAGTTCGGCACGGCCCTCGCGGCGAAGGCCCAGGTGGTCGAGCAACTGGGAGGCGTCTCCTACGTTTACGCCGTCGGCCGCGACGGGGAGACCAAGGTCACCATCCAGCAGAAGGGGCACTCGCGAATCGACCACGGGGCCACCATCGAGGTGGGCATCGAGCCGGGGGCTGCGATCGCCTTCGACGGGAACGGCCTGCGGCTCTAGGCGGCGCGGCAGTCGGACTTATCCCCGCGGTTCCTGAACGTGGGACACTGCCTCGTCACCTGCAGGGCGGGCGCTCGCGACGAACGGACGGCAGGGGATATCGAGGGCCATCGGAGTCGTCCGGTGGCGGGCCGCGGTGCTGAGCAACCGGCCGCTGGTGAGGCCGAGTTCTGCCGGACCATCGGGCAGGCTACCGGGAGAGCCAGCGCGACCGTTCCCTTTGCATCCCCGTCTAAACCGACCTCGATAGACCGGCGGGGCGAAAGTCTCGCTTACATTGCGGACTAACCGCGTCTGGGGCTCAGCCCCGCCGGTCCCCGCCCATCCATCAACCCGAGGCCGTCCGGCCGACGGGGGCTTCGTCACGCCTGCCGACCGCGGCGCCGATACGACGGATGGTGTAGAGGGTGCAGGCGGTCGCGAGCCTGTACGGCGGCGGGCGGTGCGTATAGGCAGGATGGTATGTTTGGCCGCAAGGGCCTGCTCCCGAACCACCGCACACAGAGGTACATCATGGTCAAGGCTGCTTTCCTGGGACTGGGCGTCATGGGCTATCCGATGGCGCGTCACCTCGCGGCCAAGGGGCACGACGTCACCGTCTACAACCGCACCACGGCGAAGGCCGAGAAGTGGGTCGCCGAACATGGTGGCCGCCTGGCGACGACGCCGGTCGACGCTGCCCGTGGACAGGATATCGTCTTCGCCTGCGTGGGCAACGACAACGACCTGCGCGAGGTGACGCTTGGCGAGCAGGGCGCTTTCAAGGGAATGGGCAAGGGAGCAGTGTTCGTCGATCACACGACCGCCTCCGCCGGCATCGCCCGCGAACTGCATGCAGCGGCAGCGACGCTCGGCTTCGGCTTTCTCGATGCCCCGGTCTCTGGCGGGCAGGCGGGCGCCGAAAACGGGCAACTGACGGTGATGGTTGGCGGCGAGCAGGCGGCGTTCGATACGGCGCAGCCGGTGATCATGAGCTTTGCCAAGGCGGCGCGGCTGCTCGGCGAGCCGGGGGCCGGGCAACTGGCCAAGATGATGAACCAGATCTGCATCGCCGGGGCAGTGCAGGGGCTGGCCGAGGCGATCCACTTCGGCAAGCAGTCCGGCATGGACATAGAGGCGGTGATCGACGTCATCTCGAAGGGCGCGGCCCAGTCATGGCAGATGGAGAACCGCTACAAGACGATGAATGCCGGCAAGTTCGACTTCGGTTTCGCGGTCGACTGGATGCGCAAGGACCTCGGCATCGTGCTCGACGAGGCCCGCAGCAACGGGGCGAAGCTGCCGCTGACGGCGCTGGTCGACCAGTTCTACGGCGACGTTCAGTCGATGGGCGGCAATCGCTGGGACACATCGAGCCTGCTGGCGCGCCTCGAGCGCGACCGCAAGTCGTAAGCCTGAGAGCCGCGGCTGCACGGCTGGAGCAGCCGCGGTCTGGAGCCTGCTAGAGGCGGCCTGCCATGGCGCGGTCGAAGATTTCGAGCGCGAGGGGGCGGGTCAGTTCCACCGGATTGCCGCCGGCGGTTGGGTCGACGATCGCCATGTCGCCGATCTTCTCACGTTGCGCCCCATCGACCTTGAAGTCGCCGAGTGTGTGCGGCACGCCGAGCTTTGCCCTGAGGTCGAGGACGGCCGCGAGGAAGGCATCGAAGCTGGGCGCGAGGCCCAGATAGGCGGCCAGTCGCGCGATGCGGACCTCGATCGCCGGGCGGTTCACCACCAGCACGTACGGCATGAACACCGCATTGGTCATGCCATGGTGGGTATCGTAGAGCGCGCCGACCGGGTGGCTCAGCGCGTGGATGGCGCCGAGACCCTTCTGGAACGCGGTGGCGCCCATGGCCGCTGCGCTCATCATGTGGCCGCGGGCCCCGATGTCGTTGGGGTCGGCGGCGACCTTGGCGAGGTTTTCGTACACCAGCCGGATGCCCTCGACGGCAATGCCGTCGGCGAGTGGATGATAGCCGGGCGCGCAGTAGGCCTCGAGGCAGTGCGCCAGCGCATCCATGCCCGTGCCGATGGTGATGAAGCGCGGCATGCCGACCGTCAATTCAGGGTCGGCAATCACCACCTTCGGCATCATCAGGGGGTGGAAGATGACCTTCTTGGTGTGGGTCGTCTCGTCGGTGATGACCCCGGCGCGGCCGACTTCCGAGCCGGTGCCGGCGGTGGTCGGTACGGCGACGATCGGCAGGATGCCCTTGGGGTCGGCGCGGGTCCACCAGTCGCCGATATCCTCGAAATCCCACATCGGCCGGGTCTGGCCGGCCATGAAGGCGATGACCTTGGCGGCGTCGAGACCCGAGCCGCCGCCGAAGGCGATCACCCCGTCATAGCCACCGGCACGCAGTACGGCGATGCCGGCCTCGACATTGGCGGAGATCGGGTTCGGTTTCACGTCGGAGAAGAGGCCAGGCTCGAAGCCTGCCGCCTTCAGCAGCGCGAGGGTATTCTGCGTCACCGGCAGGGGGGCGAGGCCGGCATCGGTCACCAGCAAGGGCTTCTTGATCCCGGCCGTCTTCAGCGCCTCGGGCAGTTCGGCGATGCGGCCGGGGCCGAACTTCACGGCGGTGGGGTAGTTCCAGTTGGCTTTGGTCATTGTCGTCTCCGGCGCTGGCGCGCCTCAGGCCTCTTTGAGGTGATAGGATTTTGGCTGGGTCAGGTTGGCATAGCCGATTTCGCTCAGCGCGCCGCCCTTGCCGGTGTCCTTGACGCCGGTCCAGACCAGCGCCGGATCGAGGTAGTCGCAGCGGTTGGCGAACACCGTGCCGGTCTCGATGCGCGCACCGAGTGTGGCAACAGTGTCGAGGTCGGCTGACCATACTGACGCGGTGAGGCCGTAGGGGCTGTCGTTCATCAGGGCGATGGCCTCGTCGTCATCGGCCACCTTCATGATGCCGACCACCGGGCCGAAACTCTCCTCACGCATCACGGCCATCTGATGGTTCACATCCACCAGCACCTGCGGCGTCAGGTAGGGCGAGCTAGGGCGGTCCTCAGCGTGCTTGCTGCCCATCAGGGCGCGAGCGCCCTTGCGCAGCGCCTCGTCAGTCTGGCCGCGCACCAGGTCGGCGAACTTGGCCGCGGCCATCGGACCGACGACCGTGTCGGCTTCGAGCGGATTGCCGAGCGTCCAGCCTTTCGCGTTCTCGACGAAGCCTTCGACGAAGCGGTCGTAGACGTCGGCATGCACATAGATGCGCTCGACGCCGCAACAGGACTGGCCGGAGTTGAAGAAGGAGCCATCGACGAGGTTCTCGACGGCACTGGGCAGGTTGGCGTCGGGGCGCACATAGGCGGGGTCCTTGCCGCCAAGCTCCAGGCCCAGGGTCGCGAAGGTGCCGGCTGCGGCGCGCTCGATGCGCCGGCCACCTTCGACGGAGCCGGTGAAGTTGATGTGGTCGATCTGGCCCGAGCCGATCAGCTTTTCGGTGTCGGCGTGGTTAAGCACAAGGTTCTGGAACAGCCCTTCGGGCAGGCCGGCAACCTGCATCGCCTCGGCGAAGCGTTCGCCCACCAGCAGGGTCTGGCTGGCATGCTTGAGGATCACCGCATTGCCCGCCATCAGGCCCGGCACGATGGAATTGACGGCGGTGAGGAACGGATAGTTCCACGGTGCGATCACCATCATTGTGCCGAGCGGCTCGTGGGCGATCCAGCGGCGGAAGCCATCCTTCGCCGGGCGCATCGAGGGCGCGAGCGCTTCCTCGGCGATGGTGATCATGTGGCGGGCACG